>JAEWKG010000141.1 GCA_023386135.1 Pseudomonadota bacterium
TCCTCGTCCACCACGCCGTTGGCGGCGGCGAGCACCGTGCCCGGCGCGGCGATGAACTTGCGCCGGTCGTAGCCCGCGGCGAAACCGGCGCTGAGGCGGCCGATCTGGCGCGCGTAGCTGGCGTTGACGCCGCGCCCGCGGAACACTGCCGAGCGGATCGAGCCAAGCACGCCGGTGAGGCAGTTGTTGCCCTGCAGGCTGGCGACGCAGCCGGTGATGTCGCCGGTGATCGCGTTGCGGTTGGCGGCGAAATCGGTCGGCAGCGCGCCCAGCGCGTTGGTCAGCTGCCCGCCAAAGCCGGTGATCCCGTCGTAGACCGACAGATTGACGGAGCTGCGGCTGCTGGGCGCCCAGGCAAAGCTGCCGTAGTAGGTAGTCGAATCGTAGCGCTTGCCGACGTGCGCTTCGGCCGAGGTGCGCGTGCTCGGGCGCCACATCACGCCCACGTCCCAGATCAGGCCGTCGGTATCGTAGGCGATCTGGCGCGGTGCGCCCTTGTCGGTGACGAACCGCCCGTCGGGGCCGATGATCGGCACGCCCGAGGTGTCGCGCACGGCGTCGCGGCTCGAAATCTCGATGTCCTCATAACCTACCCCGCCCACCGCGGCGAGCGACGGCGACAGCGGCACAGTCACGTCCGCGCGATAGTGCGCGTCGCGCACCCGTTGGTCGAGGTTCGAGACGTCTTCCTGATAGAAACCGCCGCCGACGCCCACCCCGATCGGCAGGCCGTCACCCGCACGCGTTCCGGCGTGGACGTTGGCGCTCTGCACCAGGCTGTCGTCGAAGACGTCGATCGCCGCGCCGCCTGGGGCGACGGGAATGGCATCGGGCGCTTCGGCGCGGGTGTAGCCGACACGGTAGTTCGCGTTGATCTCCGCATCACCCGCACGGGTGTGAAGGTTCGGCCCGGCGTAGGCCGAGTACACGCGGCTCTCGTTCGGTCCTCGCAGCCCACTGCCAACCGTTGCCCCTCCGGTGCTGTCCACGCGCGTGCGAGTTGCCAGCGCCCCGCCTTCGATCGACAGCGCGTGCGGCACAACGCTCGCGTAGCCGCGGGCGAGGCCCGAGACGGTAGTGCTGTCGGCGACCCCGCTGTCGTAGCCGAATGTGCGCTCGACCCGGACCGAAGCAGCGACGCCGTTGTTGCGGCCCTGGACGCTGACGTCGGTTCCGGCGGCGACCTGGGTGTAGGTCACCGTGTCGCTGTTCGGCGAAAGTTCGGCGGTCAATACCTGGTTCGCCTCGATGTAGGGCGCCACCCGCACCTGGCGGGTCTGCTGGCCCTGCGGTTCCTTGGCCACGGCGGGCGCGGCGATCGCGACTGCGGCGGCGCCGATCGCCAGGCGAAGTGTCCACTTGGCCACGGCCTTACCCCTCGTACCCGTAGTACGTGCCAAAGCGGCGGCCGCTCGGGCTGAAGTGCGTGGCGTTGAGCAGCAACTTGATGTCGGGACAGGCGCCGAGGAGCTGCACCGCATCCTCCAGCGCATTGCGGCCCGTCTTGTCCGCGCGCGCGACCAGCACCGCTTGCCCGACATGGCGAGCGAGGTCGGCGGCGGGCGAGGCGGCGAGCGCCGGCGGGCTGTCGAACACGACCATGCGACCCGGCGCGCCGCGGGTCAGGCGATCGAGCAGCTCGGCGGTGCGGGTGCTGGCGAGCCATTCGCTGTCGGCGGTCGTCGCGTTGCCGGCGGGCAGGACGAACAGGCCCGGGATGTCGGTCGCCATCACCAGGTCCTCGATCTTGAGCGAGGGGTCGGCGAGCGCGTCCATCAGGCCGGGGCCCTTGGGTAGGCCGAGGGTCGAGAGGATCGAGGGCTTGGCGAAATCGGCGTCAACCAGCAGCACTTCGCCGTCGCGCTCGCCCGCCATCGCGATCGCGAGGTTGGTGGCGCAAAAGGTCTTGCCGTCGCCCGGCAATGGCGAGCACACCAGTACCCGGCGCGCCAGGGCATCGCCGGCGGATTGCGCCGCGGCGATGAGCTGCCGCTTGATGATGCGGAACTCTTCGAGCAGCGCGGTCGCGCCGGCTTCGGGAACGATCATGCCGCGTTCGTGCAGGCGTTCGCGGTCGATGGCGTGGCACTCGCGGCCGAACGAAACGGCCGTTTCGGCGGTCGGCACAGTGGGCGCCGGAGTTGGTACCGTGCGTTCGACCGTCGGCACGTTGGCGGCTTCGACCGGCACGGGCGCGGGCCGAGCACGCAGACGAGCAGGTTGAACCAGTTGTGCGGGCACCGGAGCGGCGCGAAACGGGTCGAGCCCGAACATGCCGCTGGCGCGCTCGAACAGCGAGGCCTCGTCGTCGGGCAGCGGGATCTTCCTGTGTTCGGTCATGCCACCATCCCCCGCTGGACGAACTCGATTGTCAGCAGCACCACGAACAACCCGGCGAGCGAGGCGCTGCCGGCGTAGAACAGCTTCATCCGCTTCTTCCGCAGCTCCCGCGCCCGATCGGTCAGGCTCTCCGAGATCGAGCCGAGCACCGGCAGGTCGAGCGCTCGCTCGAGGCCGCTGGCAGTGGCGAAGGTAGAGCGCAGCTGGCCGAGGCCGAACGCCGCGCCGACACCGGCGCCGAGGCCCAGGATCAGCACCCCGAACAGCAGCAGCGGGCGGTTGGGCGAAGCGGGGTTGCGCGGGGTCGAGGGCGGGTCGACGACGTCGAACTTGAAGCTCGACCGCTCGCTCTCGACCTGACCGCGCAGGCGCATCTCCTCGCGGTTCTGGAGGAGCTCGTCGTATTTCTGCTTGAGCACTTCGTAGTCGCGGCTGATGCGGTTGGCCTCCGCCGACACCGCGGGCTCGGTCGCCTGGTCGGCCATCGCGCCGCTGACGTCCGACTGCAGCGCCGCCTTGCGGGCCATCAGCGCCTGAACGTTGGCCTCGCGCTCTGCCTTGATCGAGATCAGCGAGGTGTAGGCCGGGTTGGGCGTGCCGCCCGCCGCCGCTCCGCCCGAACGCTGGAGCAGCGCGATCTGGCGCTTCAATGCCGCGACATCGGGGTGCGCATCGGTCAGCCCGCGCGCCTGCATGCCCGCAAGCTGCGCCTGCGCCTGGCCGAGCGCGGTGCCATCGCCCCCGCCGCTCGACAGCGTGCGCGGAGTGCCCGCGAGCTGCCCGTTGATCGCCGCCAGCGCGCTCTGCGCCGCCGCGAGGTCGGCATCGACCCCGCGCACTTCCTGGCGGGTGGCGGCGAGGCGGCCGGAGATCGCGGTGCTGCCGCCGACGAGGTCGGGATGCGCCGCTTCGAAGGCCGAGAGCTTCTGCTCGGCGGCTTCGAGCTCCGCCTTGCGCTCGTTCAACTGCTGGTCGAGGAACACGACCGTCTCGGCGACCTCGCCGCGGTTGCCGGCGATGTTTTCCTCGCGGAAGATGTCGATCAGCTTCTGGACCACGTCCTGCGCCAGCTTGGCGTTCTCGGCGTCGGACAGGCTCGACTTGCCGACCGTCGCGGTGATCGTGAACAGGTTGTCTTCCTGGCTTTCGACCTTCACGCTTTCGGCGAGGCCGGAAACCGTCCGCTCCATCTGGCGCTGGCTGGTGATGCCCTTGCCAAGCTCGGTCGAGCGGACGACCTTTTCGAGGTTCACCGCGCCCGCCAGCGTCTTCCTCACGCGCTCGATCTCGCCCTTGCCGCCGTTGGCGATCTTGAGCTGGTCGCTGAGCACGTCGTCGAGCTGGACGAAGATGCGCGCCTTCGATTCGTACTTGTTGGGGATCATCGCCACGGCCATCCAGCCGAGCAGGCACACGCCCCACGCGACGGCGAGCACCAGCCAGCGCCGGTGCCAGACCGACGCCGCCGCGGCACGCAGTTCGCCGAACACCTCGTTCATCAGAACATGCTTTCGGGAATGATGATGACGTCGCCGGGCTGCAGCATGACGTTGGCTTCGCTCTCGCCCTTCTTGAGCAGGTCGCCGAGGCGCAGGCCGTATTCGCGCTGGCGGCCGGCCTGCTTGTCGAAGCGGATCAGCTTGGCCTTGTTGCCCGCGGCGAATTCGCTAAGTCCGCCCACTGCGATCATCGCGTCGAGCACGGTCATGTTGGCGCGGTAGGGGATGCTCGCCGGCTTCTCGGTCGCGCCGATGATGCGCACCTGCTGGCTGAAGGTGCCCGCGAAGTTGGTCACGATCACGCTGACCAGCGGGTCCTCGATGTATTGCGAGAGCTGCAGTTTGATGTCTTCCGACAGCATCGCCGGGGTCTTGCCGACCGCGGGCATGTCGTTGACCAGCGGGGTAGTGATGCGGCCGTCGGGGCGGACCTGGATCTTCTCCGCGCTTAGCTCCGGATTGCGCCAGACGTTGACGGTCAGTTCGTCGAGCGGACCGATCACGTAGTCCTCGCCCGGCCCCTCCTGCATTGCGACGAACGAGGCGGGCGGCAGTTGCCCGCCGCCTCCAGTGGTCGCGCAGCCGCTGAGCACCAACGCGGCGGCGGCGAGGCAGCCGAGAATGCGGGCGGGACGGAAGAAGCGCATCGATGATTCCTTGCCTGCAGCGCGGCCCACGCGGTGCTTCGCCCGGGAGCGACCCGGAGCACCGCTTGGAGGCGTGTATCCGCCCGCTATCTCGCGGAAATTGGTGAACATACCGTTAGGCTTGAAGGCGGTTAACCGGCCCGGTCCCGCTGCGGGACGGGCGTTAGAGGAAAGGTTAAACCAGCAGTTCCCGCGCCGGTCCCTGACCCAGGAACATCGCCGGCGAAGCACTGGCGCCATAGGCCCCGGCGCAGAACACCGCGACGATGTCGCCGACCTCCGCGCGCGGCATGTGCGCCTTGTCGGCGAGGCGGTCGAGCGGGGTGCACAGGCAGCCCACCACGTTCGTTTCTTCCTCCGGCGCCGCATCGAAGCGCGAGGCGATCGCGACCGGGTAATTGCGGCGCACCACCGTGCCGAAATTGCCCGAGGCGGCGAGCTGATGGTGCAGGCCGCCGTCGGTGATCACGTAAGTCTCGCCGTGGCTGTCCTTGCGGTCGACCACGGTGCACAGATAGACCCCCGCCTCGCCGACGAGATAGCGGCCGAGCTCGATGCACAACTCGGTGTTCCGCAGTGTTTCCGTCAGTGTTTCGAAGCGTTCGGCGAGGCGTTCGCCGACTGTTCGGAGATCCACCGGCGTGTCGCCCGCGAAGTACGGGATGCCGAGCCCGCCGCCCATGTTGAGCTTGGGCAGCGGCCCGTTCCCGATCTCGCGCGCAAGGCGGTCGGCGAGATCGAGCACGTTGCCCTGTGTCTCGGCGATCGCCTCGGCGTCGAGCGCCTGGCTTCCGGTGAAGATGTGCAGGCCCTGCCAGTCCGCGCCGGCGGCGATAACCTCGCGCGCCAAGGTCGGCACGCGCTCGGCGTCGAGGCCGAACGGCTTGGCGCCGCCCCCCATCTTCATGCCCGAACCACGCAACTCGAAGTCGGGATTCACGCGGATGGCGATGCGCGGGGTCCGCCCCCACTTTTCGGCGATCGCGAGGGCGCGGCGAGCCTCGTTCTCGCTCTCGCAATTCAGCGTGGCGTCGGCGGTGATCGCGGCTTCGAGTTCCCAATCCCGCTTGCCCGGTCCGGCGAAGCTGACCAGCGCTGGGTCGATGCCAGCGTCGGTGACCATCTTGAGCTCGCCGCCCGAGGCAATGTCGAACCCGTCGACCAAGCCCGCCATGTGCTTGAGTACGGGCTGCCACGAATTGGCCTTCACCGCGTAATGAATTGCGAGGCGCTCGGGCATCGCCGCTCGCAGTTCGGCGACGCGGCGGTCGAGGTGCATGCGCGAATAAACGAAAAGCGGGGTGCTAGCCTCGGCGACGAGATCGCTGACCTTGCGCCCGCCGATCGCCAGTTCGCCATCTATCGCGGTGTAGCCGGCGGGAATGGGGCCGAGCGGCTTCATGCGGCGAACTCCTGCGCGATGGCGTTGCGGTCGAGCTTGCCGTTGGGATTGCGCGGCATCGCGTCGTAGCGGCGGATCAGGCGCGGTTGCATGAAGTTGGGTAGCGCGGCGGCGAGCGCCTTCTTGAGCGCATCCTCGTCAAGCTCGACCGCACGCACGGCGAGGCATACAGCCTGCCCCAATTTCACGTCGGGAATGCCCACCGCGACAGCCTCGGCAATCAGACCGGTGGCCACCGCCGCGTCCTCGACCTCCTGCGGACTGATGCGGTTGCCCGCGCTCTTGATCATCGCATCGCGCCGGCCGACGAAATAGAGCAGCCCGTCGGCCTCGCGCCGGACCCGGTCGCCCGACCACACCGCGGTGCCGCCGAAAGTGGACCCCGCCGGCGCCGGCTTGAACCGCTCGGCGGTGCGCTCGGCATCCTGCCAATACCCTTGCGCCACCAGCGGCCCGGCATGGACCAGCTCGCCCTCCTCGCCGTCCGCGGCGATCTCGCCATCGTCGGCGACCACCAGGATCTCGGCGAACGGGATGCCCTTGCCCATCGATGTCGGATGCGTGTCGACCAGCTCGGGATCAAGATAGGTCGAGCGGAACGCCTCGGTCAGCCCGTACATCGGGAACAGCCGCGCGGCGGGGAAGATACGCCGCAGGTCGCGCACCAAGCCCTCGGTCAGCGCGCCGCCGCTGTTGGTCAGGCGCCGCATCGAGGCCGTGGCATCGGCGGGCCAATCGATCTCGGTGAGCTGCACCCACAGCGGCGGCACCGCGGCGAGCGTCGTGACGCCATGCTTCGCGCACGCCTTCGCGACGTCGCGCGGCAGCAGGTAGTCGAGCGGCGCCACCGCCCCGCCCGCATACCAGGTCGAGAGCAGCTGGTTCTGCCCGTAGTCGAAGCTCAGCGGCAGCACCGCCAGCGTCACGTCGTCCGCAGCCATGCCGAGATAGTGCGCGACGCTGACCGCGCCGAGCCACATGTTGGCATGGCTCAGCATCACCCCCTTCGGCTTACCGGTCGAGCCGCTGGTGTAGAGGATCGCGGCAAGCTCGTCGGGATCGTGATCCGACGGTTCGACCGGCTCGCAGGCGGCGATTGCCCCCGCCAGCTCTTCCTCGGCGATTGTCGCGCAGGCCCTAGGGACATCGCCGTCCTCGAGAGTAGCCAGGCGCGACCCGGTGCCGATCAGCAGCACCGATCCGCTGTCGGCGAGAATATGCGCTGCTTGCATCCGCTTGAGGAGTGGGTTGATCGGCACATGTACCAGCCCTGCCCGCGCGCAGGCGAGAGGCAGCAGGCAAGTTGCTTCGCCTTTGGCCGCCCAGCTTGCCACCCGGTCGCCCTTGACGGCCCTGGTCAACAGCCACGCCGCGAGACGCCCGACACGGTTCCTTAAATCCTCGAAGGTTAACGTGCCGGCGCGCAGGATCAGCGCCGGTGCCCGTCCCTCGCCCCGTTCGGCGAGATGATCGAGCGGCCGGGGCCGCGAATCGGGCGCTGCGGACATGGTTACTCCGAAGGGACGAGAAAGCGCTTGGTCGCGGTCAGCTATCACCACACGGTTAACGTCTTGCAAGACGTCGCGACCGATCCCGCCGGCCCGTTCGACCGGCCCGAGTGGTTCGCGCTGCTTGCCGGTGAGGCGAAGCCGCGCGTCGTGCTGGCGGCCGATGGCGGGCAGGCGATGGCGCTCCCGCTGGCGGAGGCGAACGGGCGGCTCGAGGCTTTGCGCAACTGGTACGCCTTCACCTGGGGGCCGCTGGGCAATCCGTCGCAAGAATTGCTGCGCGCTGCGGCGAGAGACCTGCGCCGCCAGACCCACCGGGTCACAATGTGGCCGGTGCCGGACGAGGACGGCTCAGCAGGCAACCTAGCCGCCGCTTTCCGCGATGCTGGTTGGTCAGTGCGCCGCGAGGCGTGTGATCACAACCATGTCCTACCGGTCGCCGGTCGCAGCTTCGCCGAGTACTGGGCGGGCCGCCCCGGCGCGATGCGCACCACCTTCAAGCGCAAGGCCAAGAAGGTCGTCGTCGAACTGTTCGACCGCTTCGCCCCCGCGGCGTGGTCCGAATATGAGGCGATCTACGCCGAGAGCTGGAAGCCGGAAGAAGGCGACCCCGCTCTCCTCCGCCGCTTCGCCGAGGCAGAAGGCGCACAGGGACGGCTGCGGCTCGGTATTGCGCGCGCCGATGGCGAGGCGGTTGCCGCACAGTTCTGGACGGTCGAGAACGGCACCGCCTACATCCACAAGCTCGCGCATCGCGAAAGCGCCAAGCCGCTGTCGGCCGGCACCACTCTCAGCGCCGCGCTGTTCGAGCGCGTGATCGACGTGGACCGGGTGGACCTGGTCGACTTCGGCACCGGCAACGACACCTATAAACGCGACTGGATGGAAGTGGACCGCGCGCGCTACCGCATCGATTGTCTCGATCCGAAACAGCCGCGCGCCTGGCCGGCGCTCGCAAAGCGTTTACTTGCGCGTAAACCAAGCGCCCGCTAGGGGCCGCGCGCATTTTCGCGTGAGGGACCGTATGGCGGTTGATCAGCATCACCTGGGGCCGAGCCGCGCCGAGATCGACGCCAAGCTGCGTTCGATCCTGGTCGATGCCCTCGGTCTCGACCAGGACCGCGTGGCCGGTTTCACCGGCGACACCGGCCTGTTCGGGCACCTGCCCGAGCTCGACTCCATGGCGGTCGCGGGCCTGCTCACCGAGATGGAAGACCAGCTCGACATCATCATCGACGACGAGGATGTCGATGGCGAGATGCTCGAAACCTACGGCGGCCTGCTCGCCTTCGCCGAGGCCAAAGCCGCTTCGGCGTGACCCCGTTCCACTTCATCGATTGGCCGTGCCCCTCCGCCGGTGGAGGGACGCACGAGGAGATGGCGCTCGTCTTCGACCGCAACCGGGTGCGGCGGCTGCTGGTGCTGCCGGCGTGGTTCGACGAGGCCAACAAGATGCGGCGCCAGACCGTCGAGGTGATGCGGCGGCTCGACCTGTTGGGCATCGACAGCATGCTGCCGGACTTTCCCGGCTGCAACGAGAGCGAGGCGTCGCTGGCTGAGCAGACGCTGCAAAGTTGGCGTCAGGCCGCAGCGGGCGCGGCGGAGGCGTTCCGCGCGACGCACGTGCTGACCATCCGCAGCGGTGCCCTGCTCGCGCCCGCGGACCTGCCGGGTTGGACCTACTCGCCGGTCGGCGGCGCCAAGCTGCTGCGCGGCATGCTACGCGCACGCACGATCGCCTCGCGCGAGGCGGGCAAGGCCGAGCGGGCGGAGGATTTGCAGGCCGTCGCCCGGGACAGTGGCATTGAGCTGTCAGGCTGGGCGGTCGGCGCGGAAATGTTCCGTGCCCTCGAAGACGCAGAACCCGGCAACGCTTTGGCCGAGATCGGGCAGGACCTCGTCGGCGGAACCGGCCTGTGGCGCCGCGCCGAGCCCGACGAGGACCCCGAGCAGGCCGATGCCCTCGCCGCGCTGATCGCGATCGGGCTGTCCGGCCAATGAGCCGCCTCCACCTCACCTTCGAGTGCATGGGCGAGACGCTGGCGGGCTCGCTCGATACCGCGCCGGGAGCGAGCGGGTTGCTGCTGGTGACCGGCGGCAGCGAGACCCGCGCGGGCGCCTTCTCCGGCCAGGCCGCGCTCGCCGCGCGGATCGCGGCGGCGGGATTCCCGGTATTCCGCTTCGACCGCCGCGGGGTCGGCGACAGCGGCGGTGAGAACAAGGGCTTCCGCAAGTCCGCCCGCGACATCGAGAGCGCGCTGGCTGCGTTCCGGGTCATTGCCCCGCAGGTGGAGCGCGTGGTCGGCTTCGGCAACTGCGACGCCGCCAGCGCGCTGATGCTGGCCAGGGGTACCGAGTGCGACGCGCTGGTGCTGTCCAACCCGTGGACCATCGAAGGCGACGATGCCGCGCCGCCTCCCGCCGCGGTGCGCGCGCGGTATGCCGAGAAGCTCAAGAACCCGCGCGAGGTGGCCCGGTTGCTGACCGGCGGGGTCAACCTCGGCAAGCTCGCCAAGGGCTTGGTGCAGGCGGGCAAGCGCCAGTCGGCGCCGACCACACTTGCGGGCGAGATGGCGGTCGGGCTAGCGGCGTTTCACGGACCGGTGCGCTTCCTGCTCGCAGGCGCGGACCGCACCGCGCAGGCCTTTGCCGCGAACTGGGATGCGGCCGACGACCGGATCATTCGTTGCGAAGGCGCCGGTCACGCCTGGGGCGAGGCACATGCCCGCGAGTTCCTCGACCGCGAACTGCTCGCGATGCTGCGGGCCGCGCCCTAGCGGACGAACAGGCTGGCGAGCTCGACGTGGGTCGACCAGCGGAACTGGCCCACCGGGCGCAGCTCGGCGAGACGGAAGCCCGCATCGACGAGCGTGCGCGCGTCTTTCGCCCAGCTGGCCGGATTGCAACTGATGTACACCACTCGTGAAAGCGCGCTGCGGGCGATCTGCAGCGCTTGTTCGCGGGCGCCGGCGCGGGGCGGATCGAGCAGCACCGCATCGAAGCGCGCCACTTCGTCGGGTTGCAGCGGATTGCGGAACAGGTCGCGGTGGATGGCCGTCACGCGGTTGCCGGTGCGGCCGGCGGCCAGGCGGCAGGCGAGATGCGCGTCGCGCGCGGCTTCGTAGGCCGTCGCCTTGCTCGAAAGCGCAAAGGCGAAAGTGCCGAGGCCAGAGAACAGGTCCGCTACCTCGCCACAATCGCCCAGCCATTCGCGCGCGGCGGCGATCAGCGCGGCTTCGCCATCGGCGGTGGCCTGAAGGAACGCGCCCGGCGGCAGCGAGACCGCCGCGCCGCCGAGTGTCACGGTGACAGGCTCGGGCTCGTACACCGATTCCGGGCCATAGCCGAGATCGACCGTCAACCGGGCCAAGCGATTGTCACGCGCGAAGTCGAGCGCGCCCTCGGTCGCGGCGAGGCCTTCCATGGTGAAGTTCTTTAGACCGCAGTCGACGCCCTGGTCCGCGAGCGACAGCTCGACATCGACCGCCCACCGCCCGCGCTGTGTGGCCATGAGCCGCCGCAGCGGCGCGACGAGCGCGAACAGTTCGGGCCGGATGACATGGCACTCATGCATATCGACGATCGCGTGGGAGCCCGCCTCGCGGAAGCCGATGACCGGCTTGCCGCCTTGGCTCGCCGCATGGAGCGTCGCGCGCCGGCGCGAGCGGGGTGGTGACAAGTGCGGCGCCGCGACAAGACCCGGCTCGATGTCTTGGGATTGCGCCGCGAACACCACCCGATCGCGGACGAAGACGGCCAGCGCGGCCTCGTCGAGATGCTGCAGCTGGCACCCGCCGCAGCGGCGGAAGTGACGGCACGGCGGAACGGCACGGTGGAGGCCCGGCTGCACGGTGCCATCGGGCAAGACGACGTCACCAGGCGCGGCGAAGGCGACGTGACGACCGCTCGCGGTCACGCCGTCACCCTTCGCGGCAACGCGGACAATTTCTTCAGGCTCGGTCACAGGAAGCGGGGATAAGCGCTTGAAACTGCATTGGCCAGATCATCGGCGGTGAAGGCCGGTCCGGCGATGCGCGCGGCCTCGCCATGCAGCCACACCGCCTCTTCCGCGGCATGCACCGGATCGCCGCTCACCGCCAGGCGCCCTGCGGCGATCCCGGCGAGCACATCGCCGGTCCCCCCCGTCGATAGCCAGGATGAAGCGGGCGGGAACAAAGCCAGCCGACCGTCGGCGGTTGCCAGCACGGTATCCGGACCTTTCGCCAGCACGGTCAACCCGGTCACGTCGGCGAGTCCCCTCGCTCGCTCTAGCTTGCCCTCCGCAGCGACACCGAAAGCTTCGCAAAGTGCCGCCAACTCGCCCTCATGCGGGGTCAAGAGCAAGCGGGTCGTATCCAGCCCCTCGATTGCATCGTCGTCGAGCAGGTGCAGCGCATCGGCGTCGAGCACGGTAGGCAAGCGGCGTTCGAGCGCGGCCGACAAGCGCGTGCGCGCGTTGGCGTCGCGGCCGAGACCGGGACCGACCAGCAAGGCAGACGAGCGCTTGTCCGTCAGCGCATCCGCCAACGGCTGCCGGTCGACCACCAACGCTGCCGGAGCGCCGACGAAACGTTCGCCGGAGAGCAGTTTGACGTACCCAGCGCCGCTGCGCATGGCGGCCTCGCTGGCGAGTAGCGCGGCGCCGGGCATGGCGCCCGCAACCACCCCGACCAGGCCGCGCGTGTACTTGTGTACATCGGTCGCGGGGACGTTCAGCCGAGGGCGGCTCGATACCCTCGCCGCACCCGTGACTTGTCCCACGCCGATACCGACGCAGCGCCGTTCGCCCATCAGCGCCCGCGCGGGCATCAGGAAGTGCGCGGGCTTCCACGCCCCGAGCGCGAGCGTCAGGTCGCAGGGCGTGACCGCGCCGAGTAGGGCCCCGTCGTCGGTCGTCACGCCGCTCGGCAGATCGACTGCGACGGTCAATTCGTGTCGCGCGGCAAGTCTTGCGATGAGTGCGGAGTGCCCTTCCGAGAGCGGCCGAGACAGGCCCGATCCGAACAGGCAATCGACGAATACGCCGCCGCGCCCACCGGCATCAGCATCGAGAACCTCTTCAGCCCACGCGTCTCGGGCAGTCCGCGCCGCATCCGTCGCGGGCGCAAGCGGCGCAATCACCGTCACCTCCAGCCCGCGCGCGCTCAGGACCTCGGCAATCACATAGCCGTCACCGCCGTTGTTGCCGGGGCCGCACAGCACCGTGACCGAGCGCCCCGCCGCCACCCGCCACACCCAGTCCGCGGCGCCGCGGCCGGCGCGCTGCATCAGTTCGTCGATCGACACACCTTGCGCCACCAAGGCGTCCTCGGCCGCGCGCATCTGGCTGGCGGTCAGGACCTGCTCAGCGCTGGACATCGATCGTGGCCGGGAAGCGGTAGCGGTCCGGCCCGACGCGGACCTCTCGCACGGGGGGATCGCCGCTGACCGTGTTCACCGCCTCGTCCGCGCCGTCGATCGCGATCATGGTCTGGCGATCGGGCGCGATGCGAAAGCGGCGAAACGCGCCATTGGGATGGCGGACGACGAACTCCGTCCCTTCTTCGCCGGCGACCTTTTCGACCAGGCAGTCGGGACCGAACTCGGCGCCCTCGCCCTGTGCGCACTCGATCCGCTGAGCGCCCTTGCTCGCCTGCGGCTGCGCCTCCCCGCGATTGCACGCGACCAGCGCCACCAGCGCGAGCGCGGGCCAGGCCCTCACGCGCGCTTCAGCCGGCCGAGATCGCGCACCGCGCCGCGCGCCGCGCTGGTGGTCATCGCGGCGTAGGCTTGGAGCGCCGTCGACACCGCGCGCGGACGTGGCTTGGCGGGGAACCAGCCATGGCCCTCCTGCTCCTCGCGCCGGCGCGCCAGCTCCTCTGCTGGCACTGCCAGCACGATGGTGCGATCAGGGATGCTGATCTCGATCCAATCGCCATCACGAACGAGGGCGATCGTGCCGCCCTCTGCCGCTTCGGGGCTGACGTGACCGATCGACAGGCCGCTGGTGCCGCCCGAGAAGCGCCCGTCGGTCACCAGCGCGCAGGCCGCGCCGAGGCCTTTCGATTTCAAATAGCTGGTCGGGTAGAGCATTTCCTGCATGCCCGGCCCGCCGCGCGGCCCTTCGTAGCGTATGACGATCACGTCGCCGCTGACCACCTGGTCGGTCAGGATCGCGGTCACCGCCGCGTCCTGGCTCTCATAGACCTTTGCGGGCCCGCCAAAGGTGAGGATGCTTTCGTCCACGCCCGCGGTCTTCACGATGCAGCCGTCCTTGGCGAGGTTGCCGAACAGAACCGCGAGCCCACCGTCCTGGCTGAACGCGTGCACCTTGGCGCGGATGACGCCGCCCTGTCGGTCGGTGTCGAGCTCGTCCCACCGCCTGGCCTGGCTGAAGGCGGTCTGCGTCGGCACCCCGCCCGGCGCGGCGCGGTAGAAGTCCTGCACCGCCGGATTGTTGGTCAACCGCACGTCCCAATCGGCGAGCGCGTCGCCCATCGTCGGCGAGTGCACCGTGGGTAGAGCGGTGTGCAGCAGCTGCGCGCGGTCGAGCTCGCCGAGGATCGCCATGATCCCGCCGGCGCGGTGGACGTCCTCCATGTGCACGTCGCTCTTGGCCGGGGCGACCTTGCACAGGCACGGCACCTCGCGGCTGAGACGATCGATGTCGGCCATCGTGAAATCGACCCCCGCCTCGTGCGCCGCGGCGAGCAGGTGCAGCACGGTGTTGGTCGACCCGCCCATCGCGATGTCGAGGCTCATCGCGTTCTCGAACGCCTCGAAGCTGGCGATTGAGCGCGGCAGGACGCTGTCGTCGCCCTCGCCGTAGTAGCGGCGGCATAGCTCGACCACGAGGCGCCCGGCGCGCTCGAACAGGCCCTGGCGGTCGGCGTGGGTGGCGAGCACCGAGCCGTTGCCCGGCAGCGACAGTCCCAGCGCCTCGGTCAGGCAGTTCATCGAATTGGCGGTGAACATGCCGCTGCACGATCCGCAGGTGGGGCACGCGGCCTTCTCGATGTCGGCCACTTCCTCGTCGGTGAACTTCTCGTCGGCGGCGGCGACCATCGCGTCCACGAGGTCGAGCGCGACCTCCTTGCCCTTCACCACCACCTTGCCCGCTTCCATCGGCCCGCCGCTGACGAACACGACGGGGATGTTGATCCGCAGCGCCGCCATCAGCATGCCTGGCGTAATCTTGTCGCAGTTGGAGATGCACACCATCGCGTCGGCGCAGTGGGCGTTGACCATGTACTCGACGCTGTCGGCGATCAGCTCCCTCGAAGGGAGCGAATAGAGCATCCCGTCGTGGCCCATCGCGATCCCGTCATCGACCGCTATGGTATTGAATTCCTTGGCCACCCCGCCGGCGGCCTCGATCTGGCGCGCGACGAGTTGGCCGAGGTCCTTCAGGTGCACGTGCCCCGGCACGAACTGGGTGAAGCTGTTGACCACCGCCACGATCGGCTTGCCGAAGTCACCGTCCTTCATCCCCGTCGCGCGCCATAGCCCGCGCGCGCCGGCCATGTTGCGGCCATGGGTCGAGGTGCGGGAGCGGAGTTCGGGCATCTTCTTTGTTCCTACCATCACAATGCCCGCTCGTCCTGAGCTTGTCGAAGGACGCTCACGCTAAGCCAGGACCCTTCGACAGGCTCAGGGTGAGCGGGGTTAGGGTAAAGGATTGGCAGGCAGAGACGAAGGCGCTTTTCCTTACGCCCCCTCAAGCAGCAATGCCACCTGCCCGGCCACTTCCGCCAGCAGCGCCGCCCAGCGGGCCTGGCCGGCCTCGGTCGCGATCTGGTCCTGCCGCACCTCTATGCCGAGGTACGGGATCCCGCGCGCCTCGGCATGGCGGTTCATCGGCGCGTTGAGCACCTTGCCCGAATAGGGCTCGTTGTCGCCAACGGAGAAACCCCGTTCGCCGAGCAGGCGGATCGCTTGACGGGCGGCGCGTTCGTCGGTATTGTAGAGGATGCCGACTTCCCACGGCCGCGCGGCGGGCGCGCTTTTCAGTGCGGGCGTGAAGCTGTGCAGCGAAACGAGCATGAGGGGGCTAGTCTCGTCGATCCAGTGCGCAAACGCGGCGTGATAGGGGCGGTGGAAGCGGTCCAGCCTCCGCTCGAGATCCGCGCCGATGTTGCCCGGGATGGTGTGGCCGTCGCTGCTCATCGGCACGACCGCCGGATCGTCCTCGTCGCGGTTGAGGTCGCACACCAGGCGGCTGACAGCGGCGATCTGCGCGGGGATGCCGTGCCGGCGCGCCATGCGCTCGGCGACGCCCTCGACGCCGATGTCGATCGCGATGTGCTCGCTGAGCAACGCGGGATCGATGCCGAGCACAACATCGTCCGGTACATGGTTCGAGGCGTGGTCGGCGATCAACAGGATGCCCTTCCGGCGCGGCGGAGGGGCGACATGACGCCACGGCTGCCACTCGGCGTTCATGGGCGGAGCTTTCCAGCCATCCGCCACCACTCCGGCGGCAGCGCGGCGGCAGCGGCATCGCGCGCACTTTCGCTGTCGTAGAGCGCAAAGCAGGTGGCGCCGGAGCCGGACATGCGGGCGAGCTTCGATCCGTCGCGCAGGGCTGCAAGCACCTCGGCGATCTGGGGGACTAGCGCGATGGCGGGTGCTTCGAGGTCGTTGCGCCCCTCGGCGGCGATCCGCGAGGCGGGGCCACCAGGTAGCGCCCCGCGATCCTCGCCGTCCCATCCAGCAAATACCGGCCCCGTAGACAACGGCACGCGCGGGTTTACCAGCAAGACAGGTGTGCCCTCCAAGTCATTGTCTACGCTCGACAATCGGGTGCCGGTGCCGTGACCGAGACACATCCGACTCTCGACACACGCCGGCACGTCGGCGCCGAGCGACGCGGCTCGATCCCGCCAGTCATCGGGTAGTCCGTGTAGTCCTTCCACGATCCGGAAAACGGCCCCGGCATCCGCCGAGCCACCTCCCAGCCCCGCAGCGACCGGCAGGTTCTTCTCCAGCGTTAACGCAAGCCCCTGCCACCGCGGCAGCTTCGCCAACGCCAGCGCGACAATGTTACCAAGCGGATCAGCCAGCTGCGAGGCGAACTCGCCAATGGCTGTCAACTCATCCCGGTCGGCTGGACGAGCAGTCAGCCCATCCCCAACATCGACGAACGCGAACAGCGTCTCAAGATCGTGATACCCGTCGTCCCGCCGCCGCCGGACATGCAGCGCAAGGTTGATCTTGGCACAGGCGGTTTCACGCATCGTGGATAAGGGGCGCTCTATTTGAACAACCCGATGTACGTTGCGAGTGCTGCGCCGATCACAAAGACTAAGATGCCCAATGGATGAAGGACGACACCTTGCAGGGCACCGGTGATCGATGACCCGTTTCGAGCCCACCAGGTGGCTTTGGTTTTCAGAGACCCGTTTATCTGCCGGCTAAAAATGTTGGCGAAGATGTCGATTTTTCGGAGCGTCGACTGATGAAGCGCCACATAATCGTGCCGATCGAAGGCATCGGCTTCCTCTTGTCCGCTCATAAAGGCTAGGCGACTGATCCCGTTCTTATCGATCAACTTTTCCAGCCTAGGATGTCCGATATAGTCGGGGCCGTAAATCTCGATCAGCATTCGAGCCAAATCGAACTTGCGCTCATCAGGAATGACAATTGGATTACCCTTTAGCACCCGATATCGGTGCTCAATCGCAGCGAAACCAAAGTTGGCGTCACGCATATTCCAATGAAGCCATTTGCTTCGATCGTTTACCCGTACGAACTCGAAAAACTCGTCGAGCATCTCCTTCTCAAATCGATCGTAGTCAGCCTCAAGCGCCGCAAGGTCAGCTCCATGCAGCTCGGCCACCTTGTGAATGGAGAAGGAGTGCGTCTGCCCTGAATCGAGACGTCTTGCCCCAACCGACGTAATCCGCGGGGAATCGCCCCGCGGTCGATCATAAAAGCTCTCACACGAGTAATGAATTATGATGGTCGAGGCTGCTTGATCGCGCAATGCCTCAAGAGCCGCTCTCGCGGCTTTTTGTTCTTTAAGATTGGTTTTCCCCACGTACCAATGCCCCGTTAATTTTAGGGGCGGTAGATAGCGAAGCGGCTCGAAATTTCCATCACATATTCGGATAGTTCGGCCCGCCGCCGCCTTCCGGCGTGGTCCAGGTGATGTTCTGGTTGGGGTCCTTGATGTCGCAGGTCTTGCAGTGGACGCAGTTCTGCGAGTTGATCTGGTAGCGCGGTTCGCCGGTGGCTTCGTCGACCAGCCATTCGTAGACGCCGGCGGGGCAGTAGAACTGCGAGGGGCCGCCGTAGACGCCGAGCTCGCTGCGCTTCTGCAGGTCCATGTCCTTGACCACCAGGTGGACCGGCTGGTCCTCGGCGTGGTTGGTGTAGCTGTAGCTGACGCTGGTCAGGCGGTCGAAGCTGATCACACCGTCGGGCTTGGGGTACTTGATCGGCTGGAACAAGTCCGCGCGCTGGGTCATCTCGCTGTCGCGGTGATGCTTGAACGCGGGCAGGATCGGCATCTTGAGGTAGCGGAGCCACATGTCGATCCCGGCGACGATCGTGCCGAAATCGCCGCCGAACTTGGCGACCGCGGGCTGCGCGTTCTGGACCAGCTTGAGCTCGTCCGCGATCCAGCTCGAACGCACCGCCGCGTCGTAGTCCATCAACGTGGCCTTTTCCTCGCCGCGGCCGATCGCGGCGGCGACCGCCTCGGCGGCGAGCATGCCGCTCTTGATCGCGGTGTGGCTGCCCTTGATCCGCGGGACGTTCACGAACCCCGCCGCGCAGCCGATCAGCGCGCCTCCGGGGAAGGCGAGCCTGGGCACGCTCTGCCATCCGCCCTCGTTGATCGCGCGCGCGCCGTAGGCGACGCGCTTGCCGCCTTCGAGATAATCGCGGATCGCCGGGTGCTGCTTCCAGCGCTGGAATTCCTGGAACGGGCTGACCCACGGATTGCGGTAATCGAGCGCGGTGACAAACCCGATCGCGATCTGGTTGTTTGCCTGGTGGTAGAGGAACCCGCCGCCCCAGCTCTCGCTCTCCGACAGGGGCCAGCCCTGGGTGTGGATCACCCGGCCAGGCACGTGCTTGTCGGGATCGATGTCCCAGATTTCCTTGATGCCGAGGCCGTAGACCTGCGGCTGGCAGTCCGCCTCGAGGTCGTACTTGGCCTTCATCCGCTTGGTAAGGTTGCCGCGCGCGCCCTCGGCGAACAGCGTATACTTGGCGTGGATCTCCATCCCAGGCTGATAGTCGCCCTTGTGGCTGCCGTCCGCCGCGACGCCCATGTCCTGCGTGATCACGCCCCCGACCGCGCCGTCCTCGCCGATGATGACCTCCGCCGCCGGGAAGCCTGGGAACACCATCACGCCGAGCGCCTCGGCCTGTTCGGCGAGCCAGCGGCATAGGTTGCCCAAGCTACCGGTGTAGTTGCCCTCGTTCGACATAAACGGCGGCATCATCAGGTGCGGCAGCGCGGTCTTGCCCTTCTTGGACAGCACCCAGTGCCAGTTGTCGGTCACCGCCACCTCGGCCATCGGGCAGCCCTGGGTGCGCCATTCGGGCAGCAGCTCGTCGAGGCCCCTGGGATCGACCACCGCGCCCGACAGGATGTGCGCGCCGATCTCGCTGCCCTTCTCGAGCACGATCACCTCGAGCTCCGAATTGATCTGCTTGAGGCGGATCGCCGCCGACAGGCCCGCGGGGCCGCCACCGACGATCACCACGTCGCACGGCATCGATTCTCGTTCGCTCATCGCT
>JAEWKG010000091.1 GCA_023386135.1 Pseudomonadota bacterium
CTCCCACGTCGTGCGCCCGCCTGCCCGGCGGGGGACGACGTGGTCGAAGGTCAGGTCCTTCTCGCTGCCACAATACTGGCACTGGAAGCGGTCGCGCAGGAACAGGTTGAAGCGGGTGAAGGCGGGAAACTCGCTTGGGCGAACATACTGCCGCAGCGCGATGACGCTCGGGATCTGCATGTCGAGGTTGGGCGAGTGAACGCAGCGTTCGTAGCTGGCGACGATGTCCACCCGTTCGAGGAACACCGCCTTGATCGCGGTCTGCCACGGCCACAGGCTCAGCGGGTAATACGACAGCGGGGTGTAGTCGGCGTTGAGCACCAGCGCCGGACAACTGTCCAGCTTGCGCGCGGGATCGTCCTCGGCGCTGCGGAAGCGGGCGGCCCGCTCCAGGAGTTCGGCATTGAACACGTGTCTGCTGTGCCCTCCGATCTGTGCCGAGCGGAGCATTTGCGCGAATCCGCGTCAAGCCTGTGACAGGGCGGGAATCCACAACCGGCGCCGGGCGGGCTAGGGCACGGCAGGTGGAAACGACCCGCTTCGCCCCCAGCCCCAATGGGCCGCTGCACCTGGGCCACGCCTACTCGGCGATCGTCGCGCACGATCTGGCGCGCGAACGCGGCGGCGAATTCCTGCTGCGGATCGAGGACATCGACGGCGCGCGCAACCGGCCCGAGCTGGCGCAGGAGTTCCGTGCCGATCTCGCGTGGCTGGGCCTGGCCTGGCGCGAGGTCGCCCCGCAGTCGGCGCGGTTGGAGCGGTACGAGCAGTGCGCGGAGCGGTTGCGGGAGATGGAGCTGCTCTACCCATGCCGGTGCACCCGCGCCGAGATCGCGAGCGCCGCCGAGAGGCAGGGACCGGAAGGTCCGGTCTATCCCGGAACTTGCCGAGGGCGTGACATCGATCCGGTCGGGGCGGCGTGGCGCCTCGACGTGGCGAAGGCACTGGCACTGACCGGGCCGCTCGAATGGGTGGACGAGATTGCAGGCCCCCAACAAGCGCGGCCGGAACTGCTCGGCGACGTGGTGCTGATGCGCAAGGACGCGCCGGCGAGCTATCACCTCGCGGTGACGGTCGACGACGCGGACGACGGCGTGACGCAAGTGACCCGCGGCCGCGACCTGTTTGCCGCCACCCACGTGCACCGCTTGCTTCAGGCGCTGCTCGGTTTGCCGGTGCCGCGCTGGCATCACCACGCGCTGCTGGTCGAAGCGGACGGGCGCAAGCTCGCCAAGCGGCGCGGCTCGCCGGGGCTCGACCAGCTGCGGCTGACGGGTGAGGACGGGCCGGCGCTGGCCGATGCCTTGCGCGCGCACCGTTTCCCGGCTGGCATTTCGCTCATTGAGGATTAGATTGCAGCCATGACCACCTTCCTCGTCATCGTCCTCGTCGTCCTCATGGCCCTGGTGGTCATCTCGCTGGTGCGCGGCATCATCGCGTTCCTGCAATCGCACCGGGCGGACATCGACGCGGGCGGCGAGCGCCAGCACGAGATGCAGCTGTTGCAGAACAAGATGATGTTCAACCGCATCAAGTATCAGGCGCTCGCGATCGTGGTGGTCGCGCTGATCATCATGATCGCCCGCTAGAGGCGGCGCGCCCGCCCGGTGGTCAAGCTCAACAAGATCTACACCCGCACCGGCGACGACGGCACCACTGGTCTCGTCGACGGTTCGCGCTCGGCCAAGCACTCGGCGCGGATCGAGGCGATCGGCGCGGTGGACGAAGCGAACTCGGCGCTCGGCTACGCCGCGGTAGTGCTCGAGGGCGAGGCGCGCGCCGACGTGGTGCGCGCGCAGAACGACCTGTTCGACCTTGGTGCCGACCTGGCGCCGCCGGGAAGCGACTTCACGCCGTCGGAGATAGTGCTGCGGATCGTGCCCGCGCAGACCGCCTGGCTCGAAGGGCGGATCGATGCCGCCGGTGAGCGGCTCGCACCGCTCACCAGCTTCGTCCTTCCAGGCGGCAGCGACGCGGCTGCGCGCACCCACCTCGCCCGCGCCGCGGTCCGCCGGGCCGAGCGCGCGATGACCGCTTTGGCCGGCGGCGAGCCGGTCAATCCCGCGGCGCTCGCGTATATCAATCGGCTGTCGGACTACCTCTTCCAGCTCGCCCGCCTGCTCAATGACGAAGGTCGTGCCGACGTGAAGTGGGTACCCGGCGCAAATCGCTAGCCAAGCCTAGGCCGCCTCGCTAACCCGCGCACTTTGCTGCAAGTGCGAAGGGAATTGTGCGATGCAAACGGTCGGTGTCATCGGGGCGGGTCAGATGGGCTCGGGCATCGCGCAGACGATCGCGCAGCACGGCATGAAGGTGCTCCTCTCGGACATCGACCTTGCCGCTGCCGAGCGGGGCAAGGCGGGCATTGACAAGGCTCTGACCAAGCTGGTCCGACGCGGCAAGCTCGAGGCGGCGGACGCCGAAGCCACTCTCAGGCGCATTACCCCCGTCGCCGAACTCGCGCCGATGGCCGACGCGGCCTTCATCATCGAGGCGGCGACCGAGAACGAGAATATCAAGCAGGCGATCTTCGGCAACGCCGGGAAGGTGCTCGGGCCGGACGCGATCCTGGCGAGCAACACCAGCTCGATCCCGATCACCCGGATGGCCAACTGGTCGCCGGACCCGGCGCGCTTCATCGGCCTGCACTTCTTCAACCCCGTCCCGGTGATGGGGCTGATCGAGGTCATTCCCGGCCTCGCCACCTCGACCGAGACCGTCGCCCGCACCCGCGCGCTTGCCGAAGCGTTGGGGAAGGAAGTGGTTGAGGTGCAGGACGAACCCGGTTTCGTCGTCAACCGCATCCTCGTGCCGATGCTCAACGAAGCGGCGTTCGTGCTGGGCCAGGGTACCGCGAGCATCGCCGACATCGACAAGGGCTGCCGGATCGGCCTCAATCACCCGATGGGTCCGCTCGAACTCGCCGATTTCATCGGCCTCGACACCTGCCTCGACATCGTGCGGGTGCTCTACACCACCACCGGCGACAGCAAGTACCGCCCCGCGCCGCTGCTGGTGAAATACGTCGAGGCCGGCTGGCTCGGCCGCAAGACCGGCAAGGGCTTCTACGACTATTCGGGCGAGTCGCCGGTTCCGACGCGGTAAGCGGGAACGGCCGGGCGGCACCGGCGGTTGAGCGGGCAAAGGAGAATTGCCCGATGGCCACCGACCCCAACCTCGCGCCCGAAGCGCACAATAACGAGCAGGACGACGAGCAAGAGCAGGCGCAGACCGTTGCCGATCAGGCGAACGTGCTGCGCAAGGGCGACCCCACCGCGAGCATCAAGGTCGGCGGCGGCGACGTGCAGGACCTGGTCGATCACATGCGCGACATGGAAGGCTCGGGCCGGATCGACATGGGCGCCTACGAGGGCGAAGAGAACATGGACGACAACGAGGACAAGTACGGTGAGGCGGCCAAGCCCGATCCGGACCTGCCTTCCGACGGCAGCTAGTTGCCTGGCGCCTGATCCGGCGTAGCGGCGGGCGCCTCATCCGGCACATCGCGCGAGACGATCGTCACGTCGTCCGAGGGGCCGTCGGCATTTTCGGAGCTGTTGGCGGCAAATTCGTCGACCGGCGTCGGGTCCTCGCCCACCGCTTCGTCGATCAGCTCGTCGTCATCGGCGTAGGGAATGTCGTCGGCATTGGTGTCGGCGGGCGTCTCCTGGGTCGCGGTCGTCATCTGATCTGCCTGCGCCCGCTGTGCGGCGATCTGGCCCGCCGCCTGCTGGATCGTGCCCTGCTCCTTGTCGGTGCCGACGAGCTTGGTCACGCCCGCCAGCGTGATGCAGACGAACAGCAGTGCGAACCAGCGATTGCGGAACATATAACCGCGCATGGTGCGCATGCTTAGCGGCGATAGGTTAAGCTTCGCTTGCCCCCGCCTCGCGCTTGAGGTCGTACAGCACCTCCAGCGCTTCGCGCGGGGACAGCGCATCGAGGTCGAGCGCTTGCAACCGGTCGCGCAATGCGTCGCACTGTTCTTCTTCCGCCACCGCCGCGGCGGCGAACAGCGGCAGGTCACCAAGCCCGGCCGCGCGCCCGCCGGTCTCGGCGCGCCCCGTTTCCAACTTGTCGAGCACGGCCTTGGCGCGCGACACCACCGCCGCAGGCACGCCCGCGAGCCGCGCGACCGCCAAGCCATAGCTGCGGTCGGCGGGCCCGGTGGCAAGTTCGTGCAGCAGGACGAGTTCGCCCTTCCACTCGCGCGCGCGGACGTGGTGGAGCGAGAGCGCGTCGCAGCTTTCGGCGAGGCGCGAAAGCTCGTGATAGTGGGTCGCGAACAGGCATCGGCTGCGGTTCTTTTCGTGCACCGCCTCCGCCACCGCCCAGGCGAGCGCGAGGCCGTCGTAGGTCGAGGTGCCCCGGCCCACTTCGTCGAGGATGACGAACGATCGCTCGGTCGCCTGGGTCAGGATCGCTGCCGTCTCGACCATCTCGACCATGAAGGGCGAGCGGCCGCGGGCGAGATTGTCGCTCGCGCCGACGCGGCTGAACACGCGGTCACAAAGGCCCACAACGGCGGACTGCGCGGGCACGAACGCTCCTGCCTGTGCCAGCAGGACGATAAGTGCGTTCTGGCGCAGAAAAGTGGACTTGCCGCCCATGTTGGGCCCGCCGATCAGCCACAGCCGGTCGTCCGGGGCGAGCGCGCAATCGTTGGCGACGAACCGTTCACCGCGCGTGTCCAGCGCGGCTTCCACCACCGGATGCCGTCCTCCTTCGACCCGCAGCACCGGCTCTTCGCTGAGGGTGGGCCGCGCCCACCCGCCTTCGGCGGCACGTTCGGCATGGCTGGCGGCGACGTCGATCCGGGCGAGCGCGGCGGCGGTGCGGGCGATGGCGTGGCGCGCGGCGGTGACCTCGCCGACCAGCTCCTCGAAGTGCGCTTCCTCGGCAGCCAGCGCGTGCCCCCCAGCCTCGGCGATGCGGCTCGCTTCCTCGTGTAACGATAGAGAGTTGAAGCGCACCGCGCCGGCCATCGTCTGACGGTGGGTGAAGCCGCTGTCGGGCGCCATCAGCGCGTCGGCGGCGCGGGCCGGCACCTCGATGAAATAGCCGAGCACGCCGTTGTGGCGGATCTTCAGCGCGGCAATCCCAGTCTCGGCGCGGTACTTCGCCTCCAGCGCGGCGATCGCGCGG
The DNA here is from genome assembly GCA_023386135.1 of Pseudomonadota bacterium. Classification (GTDB taxonomy): domain Bacteria; phylum Pseudomonadota; class Alphaproteobacteria; order Sphingomonadales; family Sphingomonadaceae; genus Tsuneonella. The sequence goes on from JAEWKG010000091.1 coordinate 5,146, forward strand.
CGGGCGTTACCCGAGGTGCGGCGCAGGTCGTCGAGTGCGGCGTCGTAGCCTTCGGCGATGTAGCCGCCCTGGCCCCGTTCGGTCGGTGGTGCGGGGACCAGCGCGCGGCCGAGCAGGTCGGTGAGCGCGCCGTGCCCGGCCAGCTCGGGCATGAGCGCATCGAGCAGGGCCGGCCGATCGGCCTGCCGCGAAAGGTGGTCGCGGATGCGCCGCGCTTCGCTGAGGCCGTCGCGCAGCTGGCCGAGGTCGCGCGGGCTACCTCGGCCGGCAACCACTCGTCCGAGCGCGCGGCCGATGTCGGGGAGGGCGCGCAGGGCACTGCGCAGGTCGCCGCGCAGCAAGGGATCGGCGTGCAGCCACGCGACGAGGGCGAGTCGCGTTTAGATGGCCGCGAGATCGGTCAGCGGAGCCGACAGGTCCTCCGCAAGCTGCCGCGCACCGGCGCCGGTCGAACAGCGGTCGATCGCGCCGAGCAGCGACCCCGCGCGACCGCCCTGGCTGCTCTCGGCGATCTCCAGGCTCGCCCGCGTCGCCGCGTCCATTTCCAGCGTGCCGCCCGCGGTGCGCGCGACCGGGGGCAGCAGCAGCGGCAGGTTGCCGCGCCCGACATGCTCGAGATAGGCCATCAGGCCGCCGGCTGCCGCGAGCATCGCGCGGGAAAAGCTGCCGAAGCCGTCGAGCGTCGCGACCCCATGCG
>JAEWKG010000185.1 GCA_023386135.1 Pseudomonadota bacterium
GCGTCACACTGGGCGGGACCAACCCCACCAACGGCATCGGGGGCAAGCGTCATCCGACCGTGCGGGACAACGTCATCATCGGCTCGGGCGCGCAGGTCATCGGCCCGATCACGCTTGGCAACCGCGCGCGGGTCGGCGCCAACGCTGTGGTGACCGACGACGTGCCCGAGGGCGCGACCATGATCGGCCTCAAGGCGCGCAGCACGCTGGTGCCGGCCGAGGAGTGGATCAAGGATTTCATCCCCTACGGCACGCCTTGCGAAGAGAACTGCGCTCCGAGCCGCGATTGCGTCGAGAAGCTCGAGACCGAGCTGGCCTTGCTGCGCGCCGAGATGGCCGAGCTCAAGGCGGCATTGCCCGCGCCGGTGCCGGCCACCGCCAAGCGTAGCGGAGCCAAGCGCGGATGAGCGCGTTTCCGGGCGGCGGCTCGGTCGTTCCCTTTCCCGGCCGCGTTCCCAATCAAATCGGCTTCGAGCGCACCGAACTGATGCGCATCCTCGACCTCTATGGCCGCATGGTCGCGGCCGGTGAGTGGCGCGATTACGCGATGGACTTCACCCGCGATTTCGCCGCCTTCGCCGCCTTCCGCCGCGCCGCCGAGCGCCCGCAGGCCCGCATCGAGAAACGCCCCTCGTTGCGCGGGCGGCAGGGCATGTGGACCCTGTTCGGGGAGCACGGCCAGGTCTTGAAACGCGGCCACGAGCTCGCCGGGGTCCTGGCGCCGGTCGAGCGTCGTTTGGTCAAGGCCGTCGGCGACTAGGCCGAGGCGTACACTCCTCCGGCGACCGGCAGGCGGGCCTGCAGGTTGCCGGGCAGCATCGCCACCACGCTGCGCCGGATCGGGGTCCAGAAGGCGCTCAGCGTCAGCAGGGCCGAGCCGATCACCAGCGCGGTCAGAGCGATGTTGAGCTCCACAGCGCCGAAGCGGTCGAACAGCCAGGTCATCGCGGCGAGGACGTAGGCGAGGGCGGAGACCAGCAGCGCACGGCGGTCGATGGCCAGCGCCACGAGACCCAGCGCGACATAGACCAGCAGTACGCCGATCACGCCGCTCATGCCCACGGTGTCGCCGCGAGTGATGCCCAGCCAGTTGAACAGCGGATGCGCGATCATCGGCGCGGCCAGCAGGTGCAGCCAGAAGGCGACATCGCTGCGGCGCGTGGTGCGGGCGCGGTCGCTCATGTCCCAGCGCATCGCGAACACGAAGATGGCGATGCCGGCGGCGAAGATGAGCGGCATCAACAGCGTTTCTGGATCGACGCTTTCAGGGCCGATTGCCGCGAGTATCAACGCGACGACGGTTGCCGCGACTGCCGCTGACCCGGCCGCGACCGTGATCGGGACCATGAAGCGGCGCCAGTGGAGCCATGCGGCGCCCGCGGTGAGAAGCGCGGAGCCGGCGATCAACACCGCGACCAGGCGTTCGTTGGGATCGTCGGTGCCGAGCGCCATGACGGTAAAGCCGACCAGCGTTTCCATTACCCCGCCCACGAACGCGAGGAGCAGGACGATGCTCGGCAGCGCCATGCGCCGCTTGCGGGTAAAGAATTCGGCCATCGTCCACGACGCGCCGGCGATCAGCAGGCCGGAAAATGGCGGTGGGCCGTCGAGATTGGGCGTGAACACCTGACCGATGCCGGCCATCGCAACCAGGATCATCGCCACCGCGATGGTGACGAAGATGTCGTTGAAGCCGGTGATAAGGCGGAAATGCTCTTCGTCGCCCAGCGGCATCTGGTGGCGTGCTGCGACATGCGCGCGCAGGGCGTCGGCCGCCTCGGCGCTCAACGCGCCGGAGCTGACCGCCGATTGCAGGTCGTCGTCTGAATACATGGCGTACTCTCCCCCTTGTTGGGGAAGAATACGCCGTGGTGTATTAGTGTGTCAATACGGCGGGACTTAGCCGCGCGCGGAGGTCGGTCCGCTGCCGCCCGTGACCTTCTGCATGGCGGTCATGATCGCGGCCGATTGCTCGCTGCCCGAATTGGGCGAACGCAGGTTGGTTTGCGCCGAGATCTCGTCCCAGTGCGCGGCGAAGCCTTCGACGGTCCGCTCGCCATCGGGCAGCCACACGGCATCGTTCATCATTACCCACGCCGAGTGATACCCACCGCCGCCGGCGCCGACGATCGCGTTGGTCGGCGCGTCCTCGCTGACGAGGTAGAGTGCCGCCGGCACCACGTTCTCGGGCGCGAACAGCTTGTACGCCTGCTCCGGGAACAGGTCCTCGGTCATGCGGGTGCCGGCGACCGGAGCCAGCGTGTTGACCTTGATCCCGTACTTCGCACCTTCGAGCTGGAGCGTCTTGGTCAGGCCCGCGAGGCCGAGCTTGGCGGCGCCGTAGTTGGCCTGGCCGAAGTTGCCGAACAGCCCGGTCGAGGACGCGGTCATCAGGATGCGGCCATAGGCCTGCTCGCGCATCAGTTCCCACACCGCCTTCGACGCGAAGGCCGAGCCGTTGAGGTGCACGTCGACCACGAATTCGAAGTCCTTGGGCTCCATCTTGGCGAAGGTCTTGTCGCGCAGCACGCCGGCGATGTTGATCAGGATGTGGACGCCGCCCCACTTCTGCTTGGCGTCGGCGACCATCTTTTCCATCTGCTCGAACTCGGTCACCGAAGCGCCGTTCGAAACGGCCTCGCCCCCAGCGCGCTCGATCTCCTCGACCACCAGCAGCGCCATGTCCGAATGGCCGGTGCCGTCGCGCGCTCCGCCGAGGTCGTTGACCACGACTTTCGCTCCGCGGCGCGCCAGCTCGAGCGCGTATTCGCGGCCCAGCCCGCCGCCCGCGCCGGTGACGATGGCGACCTTGT
>JAEWKG010000032.1 GCA_023386135.1 Pseudomonadota bacterium
GATCTAGACTCGGGCTTGCTGCACGAGATTCCAGCTTGCGCTGGGATGACGACTTATTGCGAGTTCAGCACCTCGGCCTTCAGCGCCTTGCGGTCGAGCTTGCCGATCATCGTCTTGGGCAAGGCATCGCGCACCACGACCGCGCTCACCCGCTCGTGCTTGCCGACGCGCGCGTTGAGCCACTCTGCCAGCTCCTCGCCGGTCGCCTGAGCGCCCTCATCGAGCGTGACGAACGCGCGCGGCATTTCGCCGTGGTAGGCATCGGGCAGGCCGAGCACGAGCGCCTCCTTGACCGCGGGGTGCGTCAGCAGCTCCGCCTCGACCTGGCTCGGGAAGACCTTGAACCCGCCGACCGCGATCATGTCCTTGATCCGGTCGACGATGGCGATGAAGCCGTCCTCGTCGATCACCGCGACATCGCCGGTGCGCAGCCAGCGGGTACCGTCGGCGTCGACAAACGCGTCCTTCGCCGCGTCGGGCCGGTTCCAGTAGCCCTGCATCACCTGCGGTCCCGCTACCGCGAGTTCGCCCGGCTCGCCTGAGGGCGCGGCGCGGGTGGCATCCTCCTTGTCGAGCAGGCGTACGCGGGTGTGCGGCAGGACCTGGCCGATCGTGCCGGGCTTGCGCGCGCCCTCGTAGGGGTTGGTCGAAACCACGCCGCTCGATTCGGTCAGGCCGTAGCCTTCGACCAGCCGCGAGCCGGTCGCCGCCTCCCACTGCTCGCGCACCGGCGCGGGCAAAGGCGCGCCGCCCGAGATGCACACCTCGAGCGAGGAGAAATCGGTCTGCTTGAGGCGCGGGTGGTCGAGCAGCGCCTGATACATCGTCGGCACTCCGGGGAAGGCGGTCGCCTTGACCCGCTGGAGCGTCTTCAATGCCTGCCCCGCCTCGAACCGCGGCAGCATCGCGATGCAGCCTTTCGCGGCGACCGTGCGGTTGAGCACGCAGGTGTTGGCGAATACGTGGAACAGCGGCAGCACGCCGAGGATCACGTCGCGCGCCTTGAAGGGGTCGATCGCATCGACCTGCAGCGCGTTGGTGGCGAGGTTGGCGTGGCTCAGCATCGCGCCCTTGGGCCGCCCGGTAGTGCCGCCGGTGTATTGCAGCAGGGCGAGGTCGTCTCGGTGGACCGCCGGAAGCGCTCCGTGAGGCCCGCCCAGTATTTGCGGCCAGCGCAACACGTCCGCTCGCGGGGGGATGGCGGCGAGGCTCTTGCGGCCGAGCACCGCCAACGCGATCCGCTTGGGCAGCGACAGCTGCGCGCCGAGCGAGGCCACCACCAGTGTCTCCAGCGCCGACCCGTCGAGCACCTTGAGCGCGGTCGGCAGCAGGCTCGCGACATCGACCGTCACCAGCAGCCGGGTACCCGAGTCGGCGACTTGGGCGGCCAGCTCCTCGGCGGTGTAGAGCGGCGAGAAATTGACCACCACCGCGCCCGCCAGCATCGCGCCGTAGTAGGCCGATAGGTAGATTGGCACGTTGGGCAGGAACAGCCCGACCCGGTCGCCCGGCGCGATTCCCCGCGCGATCAGGCCATGCGCCACGCGCTGCGCCTCGTCCCACACCTGCCGGTAGCTGTAGGTCCGCCCGAGGAAGTCGATCGCCGTCGCATCGGGCGCATCGCGCGCCGCGCGCTCGAGCAGTTGCGGTACGGTCAGTTCGGCAAGCGGCACATCCCACGCGCAGGGATGCCGGTAGTCCTCGGTGGAGGGATGGTCCGGCGCGCTGCTGACATCCATGTCAGCATGGATGCGGCAACCCACCTCAAGTTGCAACCAACTCCGTCATTCCCGCGAAAGCGGGAACCTATCTCCCGCCATCGCGACTAGCTCAAACATACGAGATGGGTCCCCGCTTTCGCGGGGATGACGGCTTGGATTTCTTAGCGAAGTCTACTCCGCGCCCGCCTCGCTCGCGCGCTTGGCTTCGAGCCAGGCGGCGGCTTCGGCTTCCTGCGCGGCTTCGGCGGCGACCTTGGCGTTGGTCTCGCGCTCGGCGCGCAGTTCCTCGATCAGCGCATCGCGGTCGCTGCCGAAGCGCGCGTCGCGGGTGCCGGCGTCTTCTTCCAGGCCCGCCTTTTTCGCCGCCTTGGCGACCATCGCGTCGAGCTCGCGCTGCGAGCACAGCCCGAGGGTCACCGGGTCCTTCGGCGTGATGTTGGCGATGTTCCAGTGGCTGCGTTCGCGGATCGCGGTGATCGTGTTGCGGGTGGTGCCGATCAGCTTGGAGATCTGCGCGTCCGACACCTCGGGATGGCTGCGCAGGATCCAGGCGATGCCATCGGGCTTGTCCTGCCGCTTCGAGACCGGGGTATAGCGCGGGCCCTTGGTGCGGCTCACCGCCACCGGCGCCTTGTGCATCTTGAGCGCGTAGTTGGGGTCGGCCTGCCCCTTCTCGATTTCCTCGTTGGTCAGCTCGCCCGCGTGCACCGGATCGCGGCCGGTGTACTTCGAGCCGGCGAGATCGTCGGCCATCGCCTGCACTTCGAGGATGTGGAGGCCGCAGAACTGGGCGATCTGTTCGAACGACAGCGCGGTGTTGTCGACCAGCCAGGTGGCGGTCGCGTGCGGCATCAGCGGAGTGGGTTGGTCGGCCATGAAAATCGGTCCTGAAATAAAAGGGCCGCCCCTCGCGGGGCGGCCGTGCGCGACCGATCTAGGCCATGCGGACTGTATCCGCAAGCGTTAGGCGGCAAGCATCAGGCGGCTCTGGGCAGCTCCTCGCGCAAGCGGCGGGCGTGGATCGGCCGGAAGGCGCGGATCATCACCTGCCCCAGCGTCTCGCGCTTGGCCAAGCCAGAGATCATGCCCGGAGTATTGCCGACAAGCCCGTTTTCCCAATCCTGCAGCATCGTGTTTCTCCTGCTGGTGTCGCGCGCAGCTCTAGCAGCGGGTTCGGACGGTTTTGCGACGAATGTGACAGGGCCAAGTCAGCGCATCGGCACGAAGCCGGGCAGCGCCGCGACACGGTCCAGCCAGGCACACACGTTGCGCCGGTCGCGCAAGCGGAACGCGCCTTCCTCGGCGACGTGGGTGTAGGCGTAGAGCGCGATGTCAGCGAGACTGACCCGGTCGCCGACGAACCATTCGCACCCTTCCAGATGCTCGTCCATCAGCGCCAGCGCGTCCTCGCCCGCGATGCGCTTGGCGGGCAGCATCGCGCGCTGCTGCTCGCTCAAGTGCGCCTCGCCGATGTAGGCCAGCCAGAAGCGCAGCGTCGCGATGTTGGGTTCGTGGTTGTACTGCTCGAAGAACATCCAACGCAGCATGTCCGCGCGGTCGAACCGGTCGGCCGGGATCAACGCGCTGCCTTCGGCGAGGTACCAGCACGCCGCATTGCTTTCGGGCAGGAAGCGGGTGTCTCCGCCATCAGCGATCTGCAGCACCGGGATGCGCCCGTTGGCGTTCACGTTGGCGAGAAATTCGGGCGTCCGCGTTTCGCCCTTGCGGATGTCGTACTGGCGGATCGCCAGCGGCAGCCCCAGCAACGCGGCGGTCAGCTTGATCTTGTAGCAATTGCCGCTGAGCGGGTCTTCGTGAAGCGTCAAATTTGGCATCTTACCATCTCGCCGATAAACGTGCCGGGAAGAGGAGCGGCTATGGGAACAAACGGGTATAGCTTGACAGGACCGCTTGGTCGCCTGTCGGCCCTGACGGCCTACTTAGCGCAGGCAGGGAACGATCGGTTGAACGTCAATCAACTAGCGTTCTTTTTGGAAGCCGCTGTTGCAGACATTCGGGGCGCTCCCATGACGCTCAGTGACATCATGAAGAACAACGACGGCGTCCTGAATCGCTCCCTTTTAAACACCTACCGAGTACTCCTGACGGGCAGCGGGAAGGATTACAAGGAGATCGGCCTCGACTGGCTTCGCAAAGAGCCTCATCCTGACGACGAACGCAAGAATCTACTTCGTCTTACGGATACCGGAGAACTGGTCTTGCGGCGCGCTCTTGCTCTCTTAGAGTGAGTTGCGGAGATCGTGCGAACGGTCAGCCCCTGACCTCGAGCACGATTTTGCCGATGTGGTCGCCCTGTTCCATGCGGCGGTGCGCTTCGGCGACTTCGGCGAGCGGGAAGGTCCGGTCCATGACCGGCCGAATAGTGCCGTCGGCGACGAGTGGCCACGCGGTGCGGGCGATTTCGTCCGCGAGGAGTGCCTTGAACTCGTTGGAGCGGGCGCGGAGGGTCGAGCCGGTCAGGGTCAGCCGCTTGCGCATCACCAGCGCCATGTCGATCGTCGCCTTGAGGCCGCCGAGCACCGCGATGGTGACGTGGCGGCCGTCCTCCGCGAGGCACTGGAGGTTGCGTGCAACGTACTCGCCCGAGACCATGTCGAGCACGACGTTGACGCCCTTCCCGCCGGTGAACGCCTTCACTTCCTCGACGAAGTCCTGCGTCTTGTAATCGATCGCGAGGTCGGCCCCGAGCTGGCGGATCGCGTCGCACTTGTCCGCGCTGCCGGCGGTGGCGATCACTGTCAGGCCGAACGCCTTCGCAAGCATGATCGCCATCGTGCCGATGCCGCTGGTGCCGCCGTGGACCAGCAGCGTCTCGCCCTCGCAGGCGTAGGCGCGCTCGAACACGTTGTGCCAGACGGTGAACAGCGTTTCGGGGAGCGCCGCAGCCTCGGCCAGCGACACGCCTTCGGGCACCGGCAGGCAGTGGTCGAAGGCGGCAAGGCAGTATTCGGCGTATCCTCCGCCGGAGACGAGCGCGCAGACCTTCTGGCTGAGCCACTCTCTCCCGACGCCCGGACCGACAGCGACGATCTCGCCGGCGATCTCTAGGCCGGGAATGGGGGAGGCACCCGGCGGCGGCGGGTAGAAGCCCTGGCGCTGGATCACGTCGGGGCGGTTGACCCCGGCATAGGCGACCCGGACCAGCACCTCGCCGGCGCCGGGCTGCGGCACCGGCAAACTCTCGGGACGAAAGACATCGGGTCCGCCGGGTGCGTCGAAGCCCATCGCGGTCATCTGGTCGGGAATTGCCACGGCTTCGGTCTGCCCCTGTTGCCGGAATACGACAGCGCACTGCGCCGCGCGGGGAACTAGCGGCGCACGGCATTGACAGCAAGCGCACCCGCGCGCGATGATTCCGCCAATGGACGACGATCTGCCCCGTCCGAGAGGCGATGCCGCCAGCCTCCTCGCGAAAGAGGACCTGTCCCCCTATTCGCAGGACGAGCTCGGGACACGGATCGAACTGCTCGAAACCGAAATCGCGCGGATCAGGGCGCACCGCGACAAGGCCGCCGCGCACCGCAGCGCGGCGGACGCGCTGTTTGGGAAGCCGGGCTCTTGAACCCGGCCGGCCTCGCAATCGCGGGGGCCGCTTCCCATATCGCTGGCGAGCGCTTCCCCGGCGCAAATCCAGGCTCAAGGCGTAAAAGCGCCGTTAACCATATCCGCTCATACTCGATCGCAAGCGCCCGCTAGCGATACTCACGCGAAAGTCACCCGAATGCCCAGTTTCGCCCAGAACCTCGAAAAGACCCTCCACGCGGCGCTCGCCGGCGCGGCCGAGCGGCACCACGAATCCGCGACGCTCGAGCACCTGCTGCTTGCGCTAATCGACGACGAGGACGCGGCGCAGGTGATGGCCGCGTGCGGGGTCGATGTCGCCGAGCTGAGCGAGGTCGTCCGCCGCTATCTCGACGAGGAATACCAGAAGCTGGAGACCGCCGACGACGCCGATCCGCAGCCGACCGCCGGGTTCCAGCGGGTGATCCAGCGCGCGATCCTGCACGTCCAGTCGTCGGGCAAGGACACCGTCACCGGCGCCAACGTGCTGGTCGCGCTGTTCTCCGAGCGCGACAGCTACGCGGTATACTTCCTCCAGCAGCAGGACATGAGCCGTCTGGATGCGGTGAGCTACATCAGCCACGGCATCGGCAAGGGCGGCAAGGCGATCGACAGCAAGCCGCCGCAGGGCACCGGCGAGAGCGAAGGGCAGGCGCAGGAGAAGGGCGAGGCCAAGGGCAAGGAAGGCTCCGCGCTCGACCAGTTCACCGTCAACCTCAACGAAAAGGCCAAGAACGGCAAGGTCGACCCGTTGATCGGTCGCGGGCCAGAGGTCGACCGGACGATCCAGATTCTCTGCCGCCGCAGCAAGAACAACCCGCTCTATGTGGGCGATCCGGGCGTTGGCAAGACCGCCATCGCCGAGGGCCTCGCGCGCAAGATCGTCGAGGGCGAAGTGCCCGAGGTGCTCGAGAACGCGGTGATCTACAGCCTCGACCTGGGCGCGCTGCTCGCGGGTACCCGCTACCGCGGCGACTTCGAGGAGCGGCTGAAGCAGGTCGTGGGCGAGCTCGAGAAGATGCCCGACGCGGTGCTGTTCATCGACGAGATCCACACCGTGATCGGCGCCGGCGCGACCAGCGGCGGCGCGATGGACGCGTCGAACCTGCTCAAACCGGCCCTCAGCGGCGGGACGATCCGCTGCATCGGCTCGACCACCTACAAAGTGTTCCGCAACCACTTCGAAAAAGACCGCGCGCTGCTGCGCCGGTTCCAGAAGATCGACGTCAATGAGCCGACGGTGGAGGACACGGTCAAGATCTTGAAGGGCCTGCGCACCGCGTTCGAGGAGCACCACAAGGTCACCTACACGCCCGACGCGATCAAGACCGCGGTCGAGCTGTCGGCGCGCTACATCAACGACCGCAAGCTGCCCGACAAGGCGATCGACGTGATCGACGAAGTCGGCGCCATGCAGATGCTGGTGCCGCCGTCGAAGCGGAAGAAGAAGATCACCGCGCGCGAGATCGAGGCGGTTATCGCGACGATGGCGCGCATCCCGCCCAAGAGCGTGTCGAGCGACGACAAGCGCGCGCTCGAGCATCTCGAACGCGACCTGAAGCAGGTCGTCTATGGCCAGGACGTCGCGGTGAAGAAGCTGTCGACCGCGATGAAGCTGAGCCGCGCGGGCCTGCGCGATCCGGACAAGCCGATTGGCTCGTTCCTGTTCTCCGGCCCCACCGGGGTCGGCAAGACCGAGGTCGCCCGCCAGCTCGCCAGCATCATGGGCATCCCGCTGCAGCGCTTCGACATGTCGGAGTACATGGAGCGGCACTCGGTCAGCCGCTTGATCGGCGCGCCTCCGGGCTATGTCGGATACGATCAGGGTGGCCTCTTGACCGACGCGGTCGACCAGCAGCCGCATTCGGTGCTGCTGCTCGACGAGATCGAGAAGGCACACCCCGACCTGTTCAACATCCTGCTGCAGGTGATGGATAACGGCCGCCTGACCGATCACCACGGCAAGACGGTCGACTTCCGCAACGTCGTGCTGATCATGACCACCAATGCCGGCGCCAGCGACATGGCGCGCCAGGGCATCGGCTTCGGCGACGTGAGCAAGGAAGACGCGCAGGAAGAGGCGGTGAAGCGCATGTTCACCCCCGAATTCCGCAACCGTCTCGATGCGATCGTGCCGTTCACCTACTTGGGCCGCGAGACCGTGGCGCGGGTGGTCGACAAGTTCATCCTGCAGCTCGAGCTCCAGCTTGCCGAGCAGAACGTGCACATCCAGTTCGACAGCGATGCGCGCGGTTGGCTGGCCGACAAGGGCTACGACAAGCTCTACGGCGCGCGGCCGATGGCCCGTCTGATCCAGGAGAAGATCAAGCAGCCGCTCGCCGAGGAGCTATTGTTCGGCAAGCTGGCCAGCGGCGGCGAGGTGCACGTCAGCCTCAAGGATGGGCAGCCGAGCTTCGAGCTCACTCCGGCTCCGCCCAAAGCCAAGCCGGCGAAGAAGGCCAAGCCCGCCGCCAAGAAGGGCAAAGCCGCGCCCGAGACCAGCGAAGACGCCGACAAGGGCTGACCGCTGACCGACGCCGGTCGATGGAAATCGGCCGGCGGTCGGGCGCGGTTGGAATGGCTGCGCAAATCCCCTACCGTTGGATAGAACGGGTGTTGGGGGTCGTACGACGATGAGTGTTCTGAAGGTCGAGGCGCTGACCAAGCGTTTCGCCGACGTGCTGGCGGTCGACGACCTCAGCTTCTCGGTCGAGCCGGGCGAGATCTACGGTTTCCTTGGCGGCAACGGCGCGGGCAAGACCACCACGCTGCGCATGGTGCTCGACATCATCCGCCCCACCAGCGGGCGGATCGAAGTGCTGGGCGGCGCGCCCGACCGGCGCAACACCGCGGCGATCGGCTTCCTGCCCGAGGAGCGGGGGCTCTATGGCAACATGAGCGCGATCGACGCGATCACCTATTTCGGGC
>JAEWKG010000096.1 GCA_023386135.1 Pseudomonadota bacterium
TGGCCAGCTCGGCCAGGCTGGCGCGCGACAGGTCGCTGGTCGAAACGCTCGCCGAGCGGCTACCACAGAACACCCGCAGGGCGACGCTCGCGCTTTCCGAGCGATCGATGTCCTCCAGCACGCCGAGCCGCACGGTCACCCCGTGCGATGCGCCGGCGTGCGCGGTGGCGTCGGCGGCGTCGGCGCCCTCCGCCCTGGCGTGGTCGATCAGCGCTTCGGCGGCGGCGAGCAGTTCGGAAGATTGCATGGCGGGCAGCTAGGGTGCCCGCGCCCGATGAACAAGCGGTCGGTCGACGAGCGGGCTAGAGGATCGAGGCGAACAGCTTGAAGATGCCGGTCAGCGCGAACGGCAGGCCGATCGCCACCACCCACAACAGCACCTGGTCGCGGCGATAGGCACCGCGATATCCGGGGTCGGCCGCAGCCTCGTCCGAGATGCCCATCCAGCGCCCTTCGAACGCGCGGCAGGCGGGAATGATCGCCGCCACCAGCACTACCAGGGCAAGGTAGGGCAGCATCGAAGAAGCGTCGGTGCCCGATTTCAAGGCGTGGACCGTGACGAAGATCTGCAGCGCGGTGTAGGTGAGCAGGGCATAGGCGACATTGTCGCTCATCCGCTTGCGCCAATCGAGCTTGTGCACTCGCACCGGATGATCCGCAGCCGCGATATCGCTGCGATCGATCGCTTCGGGCATCGGCCCTGTTCTCCCCAGTAACTCTCTCCGCCGGTGACTGTCTCAAAAATGCAACCGAAGTGCAAGGGCTGGCTCGGCGCACGATTGCATGCGTCCCACCGCGCGCCATGCACGAATCTTGCCAAGCGGGGTTTTCACCTCCTCCGGCGATGCTAAATGCGTGGGCCGATGGACACGCTCGCTTCGCCCGCAGTCACCGACGCCAACGCCCCGCTGCCCAACGGCGGGCTGGAGGTGATCTCGATCGCCAAGTCCTATGACAAGCGCAGCGTCCTGACCGACATCTCGCTGACCGTCGGCAAGGGCGAGGTGCTCGGCCTGCTCGGCCCCAACGGCGCGGGCAAGACGACCTGCTTCTATTCGATCATGGGCCTCGTCCGCCCCGATTCGGGCCGCATCCTGATGGACGGCGAGGATGTGACCAAGCTGCCGATGTACCGGCGTGCGATCCTGGGCCTCGGCTACCTGCCGCAGGAAACCAGCATCTTCCGCGGCATGACGGTCGAGCAGAACATCAACTGCGTGCTCGAGCTGGTCGAGCCCGACAAGGAGACCCGCGCGCGGGAGCTCGACCGGCTGCTCGACGAGTTCGGATTGCAACGCCTGCGCACCAGCGCTGCAATGGCATTGTCGGGCGGTGAGCGACGCCGCTGCGAAATCGCCCGCGCGCTGGCCGCCAAGCCTTCGATCATGCTGCTCGACGAACCGTTTGCCGGGATCGACCCGCTCTCGATCAGCGACATCCGCGACCTGGTGAAGGACCTGAAGACCCGCGGCATCGGGGTCCTCATCACCGATCACAACGTGCGCGAGACGCTCGAGATCGTCGACCGCGCCTGCATCATCTACGGCGGCCAGGTGCTGTTCGCCGGCACCCCCGAAGCGCTGGTCGCGGACGAGAACGTGCGCCGGCTCTACCTCGGCGAGAGCTTCACGCTGTGACCTGAAGCATGGCGCTGGGTCCTCGCCTCGATCTCAGGCAAAGCCAGTCGCTGGTGATGACGCCGCAGCTGCAGCAGGCGATCCGCCTGCTCGCGCTGTCCAACCTCGAGCTCGAGACCTTTATCGGCGAGGCGCTGGAGGCGAATCCGCTGCTGGAGATGGGCGAGGTCAGCCGCGACGATGCGCCGGACGGCGAGGTTGAATTGCTTGTGCGCGCAGCCGGGGCCGATTCCGGCGACGGAGAGGCGGCACTGGACCTTGATTCGAGCGCCCTCGACCGCGACCGCGACACCGGGGACGGCGACTGGAGCGCGGCCCATTCCTCCGGCGGGGAGGAGGGCCCGGATATCTCCGAACGCGGCGGCGACGAGCCTTCGCTGGCCGAACATCTCCACGCCCAGGTCGGCGCGGCGGCGGGCGACAGCCGCGAGGAATTCGTCGCCCGCGCGATCATCGATCAGCTCGATGAGGCAGGCTATCTCACTGTCACTCTTGGCGAAATCGCCGGCGCGCTGGGCGTGCCGCTGGCCGAGGTCGGGCGCGCGCTGGAGGTGGTGCAATCGCTCGACCCGACCGGCGTCGGCGCGCGCAGCCTCGCCGAATGCCTCGCGCTGCAGGCCAAGGAGGCCGACCGTTACGATCCGTGCATGGCGCGGCTGATCGACAATCTCGAACTGGTCGCGCGCGGCGATGTCGCCCGCCTGAAGCGCATGTGCGAAGTCGATGACGAGGACTTCGCCGACATGCTCGCCGAATTGCGCGCCTACGATCCACGCCCTGGTTTGCGCTACGGCGGCGGCGGCGAAGCGGCGGTCACACCCGATATCCTGCTGCAGCCCGCCGGTGCAGGCTGGGACATCGCGCTCAACGAGGCGACGCTGCCGCGCTTGATCGTCAACCGCTCCTACTATCTCCAGCTCAAGCAAGGTGGCGGCAAGGCGGCCGAAAGCTGGCTCAAGGAGCAGTTGGGCGAGGCCAACTGGCTGCTGAAGGCGCTCGACCAGCGCGCCAAGACGATCCTCAAGGTCGCCGCCGAGA
>JAEWKG010000243.1 GCA_023386135.1 Pseudomonadota bacterium
CCCTGCGTCCCCGGGCACGACGGGTTCTTTTGCAGGCGCGACGGGCTTCGCGGGCGCTTCCGCTTTAGGCGCAGGCGCAGGCGCTGCCGCCGCAGCACTCACATCCTCGCCCTCGTCCGCCAGCAGCGCGATCACGGTGCCGACCTTCACCCCTTCGGTCCCTTCGGGCACCTCGATCTTCGCGATCGTGCCTTCGTCGACCGCTTCGAACTCCATCGTCGCCTTGTCGGTTTCGATCTCGGCCATCACGTCGCCGGAGGACACCGTGTCGCCCTCCTTCACCAGCCAGCGGGCGAGCGTGCCTTCCTCCATCGTCGGCGACAGGGCAGGCATCTTGATCGGCGTCGGCATGATTGTCCTTTGGTCGGGCCTTCACTGGGGAGTGACGTGCACCCGCTTTGGCAAAGCCGTAGCGTCACGGCAAGCCGCTTGCCCTGCCGCCGCTTTCCGCCGATATTTGTAGCCCACGCAAGGGGTGGGATCGATGCGCGTCTATCTGGTGATCATGGACGAGACCGAAGAGGCGGTGCGCGCGCTGCGCTTCGCCTCCCGCCGCGCGATGAAGACCGGCGGTTCGGTGCATATCCTGGCGCTGGTCCCGCGCGAAAGCTTCAACGCCTTCGGCGCGGTGCAGGCGACCATCGAGGAAGAAGCCCGCGACCGGGCGGAGATGGTGGCGAGCAGCGCGGCGGGATCGATCTTCGCGGAAAGCGGCAAGATGCCGGTGATCTCGGTCCGCACCGGCGATGCGCAGGGCGTGATCAAGGACTACCTCGCCGAGCATCCCGAGGTCGCCGCGCTGGTGCTGGGCACCGCGAAGGACGGCGGACCGGGGCCGCTGGTGAGCCACTTCTCCGCCCACGCCGGCGCGCTGCCGTGCCCGCTGTTCCTGGTGCCCGGCGGGATGACCGATGAGGACCTGGACCGGCTGAGCTAACCGAGGCTCCTCCCCGTTTTTGCGGAGCACAAATGGGGAGGTGGCGCGCAGCCGCAGGCTGCGTGACGGAGGGGTCAGTGTGCGTGCGCTTACCCCTCCACCACCCGCTATGCGGGCGGTCCCCCTCCCCATTTGCGCCTGCGGCGAAAACCGGGAGGATTTAGCGCTTCCCGCGCCCCTGGTGTCGGATGTTACCCGGCCGACCGCGCTTGCCCTGTTCGAACTTGCGCTTCTCGCGGGGCGGCGGGCGATTGCCGCGCGGTTCGATCCGGCCCTCGGCATCCGGCAGCTCGAACTTGAGCGCGCCGGTCAGCGGGTTGGCCTCGCCAAGGCGGAGTTGCAGGCGGTCGCCGGGCGCGTAGGTGGTGCCGCTGTCCTCGCCGATCAGACGCTGCGCGCCCTCTTCCCAGCGGAAGTGCTCGCGACCCAGCGTCGAGACAGGCACCAGGCCATCGCCGCCCAGTCCGACGATAGTGGCGAAGAAGCCGAAACTGGTGACGCCGGTGATGCGTGTTTCGAACACCTCGCCCACCCGGCCCGCGAGCCAGGCCGCGACGTAGCGGTCGATGGTGTCGCGCTCGGCCTCCATCGCGCGGCGCTCGGTCTTGCTGATCGCTTCGGAAATCTTGCCGAGGTCGTCGCGGTCGCGATCGCTGAGGCCGCTGTGCGCGGGGAGATGCTTCGGCTCGGGCTGCTCCAGCTTGTAGGCATCGACCAGCGCGCGGTGCACCAGCAGGTCGGCATAGCGCCGGATCGGCGAGGTGAAGTGCGCGTAGGAGCCGAGCGCGAGGCCGAAGTGGCCCATGTTGTCGGGCCCGTAGTAGGCCTGCGTCTGACTGCGCAGCACCGCCTCCATCACCTGCGCCTTCTCGCTCTCGTCGGCGATGTCCTTCAGCATGCGGTTGAACAGGCCGGGGGTGATCATCTGGCCGAGCGCGAGGCTGTGGCCGAAGGTCTTCATGTAGTCGCGTAGTGCTATCAGCTTCTCGCGCCCCGGCTGTTCGTGGACGCGGTAGACCACCGGCGCGGTCTTGGCTTCGAGCGCCTTGGCGGCGGCGCCGTTGGCGGCGATCATGAAGTCCTCGACCACGCGGTGCGCGTCGAGCCGTTCGCGCACGGCAATCTCGGAAATCTTGCCCTGGTCGTCGAGCTTGACCTGCCGCTCGGGCAGCTCGAGCTCGAGCGGGTCGCGCGCCTGGCGCGCGGCGAACAGCAGCTTCCACGCGTCCCACAGGTTGGTGAGGTATTCGGGCGCCTCGCCGCCATCGATCGCGGCCTGCGCGTCCTCATAGGCAATGTTGTGCGCGATGCGGACGAGCGCGCGGGTGAAGCGCCACTTGGTGACCTTGCCCTCGGGCGAGATGCGCAGATGGCACGCCATCGCCGCGCGGTCGGCGCCTTCCTTGAGCGAGCATACATCGGCGCTGAGCACCTCGGGCAGCATCGGCACCACGCGGTCGGGGAAGTAGACCGAGTTGCCGCGCTTCCTCGCCTCGCGGTCGACCTGGCTGCCGGGGCGGACGTAGAAGCCGACGTCGGCGATCGCGACGATCGCGTTGAAGCCGCCGTTGCCGTCGGGCTCCGCCCAGATCGCATCGTCGTGGTCGCGCGCGTCGGCGGGATCGATCGCGACGATCGGGACGTGGCGCAGGTCTTCGCGGTGTTCGGTCGAAAGCGGTTCCTTCGCGGCCCGCTCCGCCTCGTCGAGCGCTTCCTGCGGAAAGGTGTGCGGGATACCGTGCTTGGCGATGGCGATCAGGCTGAACGCGCGTGGCGCGAGCGGATCGCCGATCACCTCGGTCACCTTCACGCCCGAGCGCGGCGATTTGCCGCATGGTTCGGCAACCACGAGCTGCCCCGCCTCCGCGCCGCCGAGGTCGCTGATCGGCGAGGACGTGCGCACGCGCTTGTCAACCGGCGCGAGCCAGCCCTTGCCGCTGGCGTCGATCTCGACCACGCCCATCAGCCCTTCGGTGCGGGCGGGCAGCTTCTTCATCACGAACGCGCGCCACCCCCGGCCGACCTCTTCGGTGCGGGCGAGGATGCGGTCGCCGACCTTGAGTGCGGGGAAGCGGTTGCCATTCTTGCCCTTGCCCTCGATCACGCGGATGCGCGGCGGCGGGGTGGCGTCGTCGGGGCTCCAGGCATCGGGGATCGCGAACGGTTCGCCGTCCTCGATCTCGGCGACGCGCAGGGTGGTGACCTTGGGCACGCCGCCCATGCGGTGATAGGCGGTCTTCTTGCCGTCGATCAGGCCTTCCTCGGCCATGTCCTTGAGCAGCGCCTTGAGCGCGATCTTTTCCTGCCCCTTGAGCCCGAACGCCTTGGCGATCTCGCGCTTGCCGGCGATCGTGGGGCTTGTCTGGAGGAATTCGAGGATCTGCGCCCGGGTGGGCATCCCCGGTTTGATTTTCTTATTCATTGACCGGGAATATGGGGACGCGCCTACTGCTTGTCACCCCGCTGCTGAGCGAGCGGCTCGAACCCGCCCCCGGGCACCGCGCTTGCCACCGGGCTGCACAGGCCATCGGCCGAGCAGGCGCTGACGCCGAACACCCAGTCGTCGCCGCGCACGCCGTCGAGCTTGGCGCTGGTGGCGACGATCTTGCCGATCACCGGCTCGGCAGGCCAGTTCGCCTCGTCGGTCCGGCGCTGCCAGATCGAATAGTTCGCCGCGCCCGGCACCTCGGCCCACTTGACCGTGGTGAAGGTCTGCACCGCCGCGCTGGCGGTCGGCAACGGCGGCATGGGCGTGCGCGCGAGGCGGTCGAGCATGCGCACGTTGAGCGCGGTCACCTTCGCCAGGTACGGAAAGTCGACGAACTCGATGGTGTCGCCATAGACCGTGCCGTTCTCGGTGCGCAGGTCCTGGTGCGGGTGCTCGTAGTTCTCGACCGAGACCGAGAAGCGGATCGCCGGGTAGCCCTACTCCAGATAGGGCAGGTGATCCCCGCCCCGCCCCATGCGGTCGGCGCGCCAAATCTGGCGGACGGCGAACGCATCATCATCGAGTGTCGCCACGTAGCGCGAGAGGTTGCGGCTCGGGCTATCGTTCTCACCCCCGTCACGGCGCTGGGCGGCGCGGGCCTTGTCGTCGAGATCGGCGCGCGGCCCTTCGGAGAACACGCGCACGTGTTCCGGATCGCAGAACCCGTCGGAGCCGCACGAATTGCCGACGATGTCGTTGTTGAGCACCGCCTTGACCTGCCAGCCATGCTCCTGCGCGTAATCGGCCAGCAACTGCCCCCCGAGCAGCCCCTGCTCCTCGCCCGAGAGCAGCGCATAGACGATCGTCACCGGGTACTTGTGCTTCGACAGCACGCGTGCCGCTTCGAGCACCAGCGCGGTGCCGCTGCCGTCGTCGTTCGCGCCGGGCGCATCGGCGGTGGCGTTCATCACGTCGGTGACGCGGCTGTCGATGTGGCCCTGCACGATCACGACCTCGTTGGGCCGTTCGGTGCCGGTCTGGATCGCTACGACATCGACCAGTCTGGTCGGGTTCGGCACACGCGCGCCTTGAACCATCCGCTCGGGCAGGACGACCGTCAGGCATCCCCCGCAC
>JAEWKG010000039.1 GCA_023386135.1 Pseudomonadota bacterium
GGCGATCGGCGCGGCGGCATTGTTTGCCCCCAATGCCGACAGCGATCGTGCGGACACTTCTGGCGACAGCGACCAACAGGTCCGCGCACTGCGAGAGCCAGGCGGGATCATTCCGTCGGTCCGCTACAAGGCGCTCGCCTTGGTGGGCCTGTTGTGGGCCGGCACGATCGGATTGGTGCTGACCTTCATGGTGCAGTCGCTCACCTTCGCGCCGGAGAATAGGCCCGATCCGACCGAATTTACGACCAATTGGGGCCCGTGGATCATCGTCGCGACCATCGTGCTGCCGGCGCTGATCGCCGGATGGCTCGCGAGCCAGCGTAGGAAGGGCCAGAACCTGCTCGCCGAGGATGCGCCGCCCGCGAGCGGTGCGAGCTATGTTGCCGACTACCTCTACCGCGCGTTGGTGTTGCCGCTGGAGGAGTTCGTCGGCCGGCTCGGCTGGGCGCTGGTGCTGATCCTCGCGGTGGTGCTGACCTACCGCATCTGCGACGCGATCTGGGGCACGTTCGCCTATCCGTTCTACCTCACTGAACTCGGCTATTCGAAGGACGAGGTGGCGGTCGCTTCCAAGTTCTTCGGGGTCGGCGCGATCGTGCTCGGGCTGGCACTCGGCGGTTGGTTGCTGACCGCATTGGGCCGCATGCCGACGCTGCTGATCGGCGGCCTGCTCGCCTCGCTCACCAACCTGCTCTACGCCGACATGGCAAGCGGCGGGCGGGTGATGGGCGCGGTGGCCGACAACACCGGCTTCGCCGCGCTGATCGAGAGCTTCCCCGGCGGCAGCGAGAAGCTGGCGCGCCTGATGGTCACCATCGGCGGCGAGAACCTCGCCACGGGGATCGCGGGGGCGGCGTACATCGCGTGGTTGAGCTCGATCGTGTCGAAAAAGTTCAGCGCGGTGCAGTATGCTTTGTTGTCGTCGCTGACGCTGCTGATCGGCACTCTGGGCCGCGGTGCGCTCGGGCAGATGATCGAGACGCAGGGCTATTACTCGATCTTCATCCTGACCACCTGGATCGGCCTCGGCGCGATGGTGCTGGTGTGCCTCGAATGGTGGCGCCAGGCGAAGACCGGCAACGCCGGGGTCATCGCGCCCGAGGCGGCGTCGGCGGCGGACTAATCGGGGGTTTCGTCGTTGGCGCGCAAGACTTCGCCGGCGAGATAGAGCGAGCCGGCGATGAGGATCGGGCCGTCCGGTCCGATCGCTTGCAGCGCCTCGGCGACCGAGCCGAACGCTTTGGCGCGCGGGCCGAATGCGATGGCGTCATGGCAATCGCTGCCCGGCACCGGCACGACTGACAGGCTGCTGATGCGGTCGTCCAGCGGCTCGATGATCGCCAGCGGGTTCTTGTTGGCGAGCATGCCGATCACGAGGTGGACCGGCCCTTCGAAGTGCCTCGAAATCGCCGCGCCCGCATCGGGATTGTGCCCGCCGTCCAGCCACACCTCGCGCCCTGCGGCCAACGCGGTCAGCGGTCCCTCCCCGAGCCGCTGCAGCCGCGCCGGCCAGCGCGCCGTGCGTATGCCTTCGTTGATCGCGACCGCGTCGACGGTGACGAAATCCTGGTGCCGCAGCATCGCCACCGCGAGCGCGGCGTTGTCCGCTTGGTGCGCACCGGCGAGCGCGGGGAGGGGCAGGGCGAGGCGGCCGTGGCGGTCCTCGTATTCTAGTCGCGAGCCGGCATGAGCCGACCAGTCGCGCCCGCGCATGTGCAGCGGCGCTCCCGCGGCGAGCGCGGCGCGCTCGATCTCGAGTTCGGCGCTCTCGGGATAGGCCTGCGTGACCAGCGGCCGGCCGGGGCGGACGATGCCTGCTTTCTCGAACGCGATGCGCGCGATCGGATCGTCGGGCGTCCCTGGCTCGGGCGCGAGCAGGAACGCCTCGTGGTCGATGCCGAGGCTGGCGATGCCGCACGCGGCGGGATGCGCGATCACGTTGGTCGCATCGAACCGTCCGCCGAGGCCGACCTCGATCACGCACGCGTCCGCCGGCGCCTCGGCAAAGGCGAGGAAGGTGGCGGCGGTGGTGACTTCGAAGAAGCTCGGCGACAGATCCTCGCCCGCGTCGAGCACGTCGCGGAGCCGCTCGGCCAGCTCTGCGTCGGAGATCAGCGTGCCGCCGATGCGGATGCGCTCGTTGTAGCGCACCAGATGCGGCTTGGTCGCGGTGTGGACGGTTAGCCCGCCCGCCTCCAGCATCGCGCGCAGGTACGCGCAGGTCGAGCCCTTGCCGTTGGTCCCTGCGACGTGGAACACCGGCGGCAGGCGGTCCTGCGGATTTCCCAGCCGTCCGAGCAGCGCGCGGATCGTCTCGAGCCCGAACCGCCCCTGCGGCAGGGAGAGCTGCGCCAGCCGGTCGAGTTGGGCTTGGACAGCGGGGTCGGAAGAAGTGGCGAAGTCTTTCATGATCCCGTCATCCCAGCGAAAGCTGGGATCGCTCTCCTCAAGCGCCGAGTCTGCCGCACGCGATCCCAGCCTTCGCTGGGATGACGGTTACGCCGCCTTCTTCGGCGCGAGGTAGTCGATCAGCGTCGCCAGCGTGCCCTTCAGGTCCTTCCGCTCAACCACCATGTCGACCATGCCGTGCTTGAGCAGGTACTCGGCGCGCTGGAATCCCTCGGGGAGCTGTTCGCGAATGGTGTCCTGGATCACCCGTTGGCCGGCGAACCCGATCAGCGCGCCGGGCTCGGCGATGTGGACGTCGCCCAGCATCGCGTAGCTCGCGGTGACGCCGCCGGTGGTGGGGTCGGTCAGCACCACGATATAGGGCAGCCCGGCTTCCTTCAACCGCCGGGTCATCACGGTCGCCTTGGGCATCTGCATCAGGCTGAGGATGCCTTCCTGCATCCGCGCGCCGCCCGCCGCGGTGACGACGATGTAGGGACAATGCCGCTTGAGCGCCTGCTCGGCCCCGGCGACAAAGGCGCTGCCAACCGCCATGCCCATGCTGCCGCCCATGAAGCTGAAGTCCTGCACCCCGACCACCGCCGGCCGCCCGTCGATGGTACCCGAGCCGACGCTGAACGCATCGCTGTGCGCATTGCTGGCGCGCGCCTTCTTCAGCCGGTCGGTGTACTTCGAGGTGTCGCGGAACTTGAGCGGGTCTTCCTTGACGCTCGGCTGCGGCAGCAGGTCGTACCCGGCGTCGAGCAGGATGCCGAGCCGCGTATCGGCGTTGATACGGCCGTGATGGTTGCAGCGCGGGCAGACATGGAGGTTCTCCTCGTACTCCTTGACGAAGAGCATTTCCTGGCAGCTCGGGCACTTCACCCACAGGTTGTCGGGCGTCTCGCGCTTAGCGACGAACGGGAGCGAATTGCGGACGCGGCTGAGCCAGCTCATGCGATTTCCTTCCGGGCGGCGTGGACGGCTTCCGCTAGCGAAGCGGTCAGCTTTGCCAAGTGTTCCGGTGCATCGGGCTGGTTGCACAGCTCGACCAGCGCCGAGCCGACCACCACGCCGTCCGCCACCTTGGCGATTGCGCCCGCCTGTTCGGAGGTGCGGACGCCGAAACCGACTGCGATCGGCAGGTCGGTCGCGGCCTTGAGCCGGGCGACCGCGCTCTCGATTGAGGCGGTGGCGGCCTGCTGCAGCCCGGTGATCCCCGCGACCGAGACGTAATAGACAAAGCCCGACGAGCCCTCGAGCACCGCCGGCAGCCGCGCGGTGTCGGTGGTCGGGGTGGCGAGGCGGATGAGGTCGATGCCCTTCTCGCGCAGCGCGGGGCCGAGCGCGTCGTCCTCCTCGGGCGGGATGTCGACGCAGATCACGCCGTCGACGCCGCACGCGGCCGCCTCGGCGGCGAACCACTCGGGTCCGCGGCGGATCATCGGGTTGGCGTAGCCCATCAGCACCAGCGGCACGTCCGGGTGCCGCTCGCGAAATTCGTTGGCGATAAGCAATACATCGCGCGTGCTCGTGCCCGCGCCGAGGCTGCGCAGATTCGCGGCCTGGATCGCCGGCCCGTCGGCCATCGGATCGGTGAACGGCATGCCGAGCTCGATCACGTCGGCACCGCCTGCGACCAGCGCATCGAGATTGGCCGCGGTGTCCCCGTCGCCCGCGGTGATGAAGCAGACGAGCGCGGGGCGGCCCTTGGCGAAGGTGGAGGATAGGCGGGTCATTTGCGGCGCCTGTACCAGATTAGGGCGCCCGCGATGATTGCAACAACCAAAACCACGACTGCGATTGCGCCGTTGCGCTCACCGAACCCCGGCCCGCAGTCGAATTGACATTCGGGAGCGGCGGGATGTCCGACTGCGGCGGCGTAGAGCGCGAGGATTGCCGTCACATCGCCACCCCGAGATGTTCGGCGACCGTGAAAATATCCTTGTCCCCCCGCCCGCACAGGTTGGCGAGGATGATCGCGTCGCGGTCCATCTCCTTGGCGCGCTTCGCTACCGCGGCGATGGCGTGGCTGGGTTCGAGGGCGGGGATGATGCCCTCGGTGCGGCAGAGGAGCTGGAAGGCGTCCAACGCTTCGTCGTCGGTGACCGAGGTGTATTCGACCCGGCCGGTGTCCTTGAGCCAGGCGTGCTCGGGGCCGATGCCGGGGTAGTCGAGCCCGGCGCTGATCGAGTGCGCCTCGGCGATCTGGCCGTCCTCGTCCTGCAGCAGGTAGGTCTTGTTGCCGTGGAGCACGCCCGGGAAACCCCCGGCGAGCGACGCGGCGTGTTGCTTGTCGAGCCCGTGCCCCGCCGCCTCGACGCCGAGCATCTTGACGCTCGCATCGTCGAGGAACGGGTGGAACAGCCCGATCGCGTTGCTGCCGCCGCCGATCGCGGCGACCAGCAGGTCGGGCAGGCGGCCGGTGCGCTCCAGCAGCTGCGCGCGCGCTTCCTTGCCGATCACCGACTGGAAATCGCGCACCAGCTCCGGATAGGGATGCGGGCCGGCGG
>JAEWKG010000111.1 GCA_023386135.1 Pseudomonadota bacterium
CCTGCGGAGGAAAGCCGCGCGGCAACACTTGAGAGGATCGCTACGCAGATGGCCACCGAACTCGACGACGCCCTGAACCGGATCATGGACACGCTGGTCGTGCCCGGCGCACCGTTCGAGACGGTGCCGTTCGAGCGCTTCGGCACCACGCTGCCCGCATTCAAGAATGCACCGCCGAGCCTCGCGCACTATTTCGCGCACTACAGCGCCGAACATAAGGACAGCGAGTTCCTGGTCGACGGCGACACCCGTCTGACCTTCGGCCAGACCTACGACGCGGCGCGCAGCGTCGCGGCCGGCCTGATCGCGCACGGGGTGCAGCGCGGCGACCGGGTGGGGATCGCGGCGCGGAACTCGATCAACTGGAGCGTCGCCTACATGGGCGCGCTGATGGCGGGCGGCTGCGCGACGCTCCTGAACGGGTTCTGGACCGGCGAGGAACTGGCCTACGGGGTCGAGCTCGCCGAGTGCAAGCTGATCCTCGCCGACGCCCAGCGGGCCGCGCGGCTCGAAGGCACCGCGCACGGGGCCGAGGTGGTGGTGTTCGGCCACGGCGGCGATCCTGCCGACGGCCTCGCGCCGGTGTGGGGCGACCCCGATGGCGTGACGCTGCCCGAGCTCGGTCCGGACGATGTCGCGACCATCCTCTACACCTCGGGCTCGACCGGCAGCAGCAAGGGCGCGTGGTGCGATCACCGCTCGGTGGTGCACGGGGTGATGAGCTACGTCGCCCAGAGCGCGATGGCCGCGATGCTGATGGCCGAGGCCGGCGAGGACGCGGGCGCCAGCCAGCCCGTGGCGCTGGTCGCCGTGCCGCTGTTCCACGTGACCGGCGAAGTGCCGCTGCTGCTCCAGAGCTTCGCGATCAACCGCAAGCTGGTGCTGATGCCGAAGTGGAGCGCGGAAGGCGCGATGCAGCTGATGCAGGACGAAGGCGTCACCTACTTCGTCGGCGTACCGCTGATGAGCTACGAGCTCGCCACCCACCCCGACCGCGACAAGTACGACCTTTCCGCCTGCAAGAGCTTCGCCGGCGGCGGCGCCCCGCGCCCGGTCGAACACGTCGAGGCGTTGAAGGAAGCCTTCCCCGGCGGCTTCCCGCTGCTCGGCTACGGCCTCACCGAAACCAACGGCGTCGGCTGCGGCAACTTCAACGAAAACTACCTCGCCAAGCCCGGCAGCACCGGCCGCGCGAGCCGGCCGATCGTCGAGATCGCCATCCTCGACGATGCCGGCACGCCTCTGGCACAGGGGAAGACCGGCGAGGTCGCATTCCGATCGATGGCGAACTTCAACGGCTACTGGAAGAACGACGAAGCCACCCGCGCCGCCTATACCAGCGACGGCTGGTTCAAGACCGGCGACCTCGGCTACCTCGACGCCGACGAATACCTGTTCATCGTCGACCGCAAGAAGGACATCATCATCCGCGGCGGCGAGAACATCTCCTGCATCGAGGTCGAGCAGGAGATCTACGCCCACCCCGACATCGCCGAATGCTCGGTGTTCGGGGTGCCGGATGAGAAATACGGGGAGCTCGTCGCGGCGGTCTATGTGGTGAAGGACCACGCCTCGGTCGAACCGCACGAGTTGCAGGAGTTCCTCGCCACCCGCCTCGCCAAGTTCAAGATCCCGCAATACCTGTGGCAGGTCACCGATGCGCTCCCGCGGCTCGGCACCGAGAAGATCGACAAGCGCGCGCTCAGGACCACGTACACCGAGCTGCTTAAGGCCGCTTGAGGCTGGATCGACCAGCGCGATTTGTGTTTCGGGTTTCCTACACCCGTCACGCCGGTCTAGCGTGCGCGGATGGTCGATCCGCGCCTTTCTGTTCCTCAACTGGCGAAACAAACACTGGGTGTGGCTTTCGCACAGGCGGAAGGTGACACCAGTTTGGCGCGTTTCCGTTTTCTGCCAAAGCCTTGCAGCCGACTTGAGTTTCAAAAAAAGGGCGGGATAGGTGTGACACGCGGGGGGGCGCGGTGAGCGAGCCGCGCGTCCCCCACCAGCGCGCCGTGATCGACCGGCGTGCGCTCGCCGGCACGATCGCGGAGCTGGCGGCGGGCGGCGCCAAGGCGCGCGGGGAGATCGTCGCCGCGCTCAACACCGCGCTCGAAGCGGGCCGCGCCGAGCTGGAACGGCGGCTGGTGGAGAAGCCGAGCGCCGGCCACGAGATCACCGCCGGCTACGCGTTCCTCGTCGACCAGCTCGTCCGCACCATCCACGACCACGTCATCGCCGATGTCTATCCGGCGATGAACCGCACCGCCGCCGAGCGGCTGACCTTGATCGCGGTGGGCGGGTACGGCCGCTCCGAAATGGCGCCCCACTCGGACGTCGACATCGCCTTCATCCACCCGACCCGCAACGCGCCGTGGTGCGAGCAGGTGATCGAGGCGATGCTCTATTACCTGTGGGACCTCGGCCTCAAGGTCGGCCACTCGAGCCGCTCGGTCGACGACACCATCCGCATGGCCAAGGCCGACCTCACCATCCGCACCGCGCTGCTCGAAGGGCGCTACGTGTGGGGCGACCAGGCGCTCTACGACGAGGCCACGCGCCGCTTCGCCGACGAAGTGGTCAAGGGGACCGAGAAGCAGTTCGTCGCGGAGAAGCTCGAAGAGCGCAACGCGCGGCACAAGCGGATGGGCGACAGCCGCTATGTGGTCGAGCCCAACGTCAAAGACGGCAAGGGCGGCCTGCGCGACCTCCAGACGCTGTACTGGATCGGCAAGTATATCCACAAGGTGCGGGTGGCGGCCGAGCTGGTCGATGCCCAGCTGTTCACCCCCGAGGAATACCGCAGCTTCCGCCGCGCCGAAGGGTTCATGCTGGCGGTCCGGTGCCATCTCCACACCATCACCGGGCGGGCCGAGGACCGGCTGACCTTCGACCTCCAGCGCGCGGTCGCGGCGCGGATGAACTTCGCCGACCGCCCGGGCAAGAGCGCGGTCGAGCGGTTCATGCAGTTCTATTTCCTGCAGGCGAAGCGCGTCGGATCCCTCACCGGCGTGTTCCTCGCGCACATCGACGAGCAGTTCGCCAGGAGCCGCGCGCGGCGCGGGCTTCTCGCCAGCTTCACCCCCCGCGCGCGCACCCTCAAGGGCTTCCGCGTGTTCGGCGGCAAGATCGCCGCGCCGTCGGACGACTGGTTCCGCAAGGACCCGGTGCGGCTGATCGAGGTGTTCCAGCTCGCCGAGGAGCACGGCCTGGAAGTCCACCCGGACACCATGCGCCAGGCGGCGCGCGATGCCGGGACGATCAAGGGCGAGGTGCGCGACGATCCACGCGCCAACGCGCTGTTCCTCGACGTGTTGGCAGGCCGCAACGATCCCGAAGGGGTGCTGCGGTGGATGAACGAAGCGGGCGTGTTCGGCCGCTTCGTGCCGGACTTCGCGCGGGTCAACGCGCAGATGCAGTTCGACATGTACCACCACTACACGGTCGACGAGCACACCATCCGCGCGATCGGTCTTTTAAGCCGCATCGAGAAAGGCGAGCTGCAGCAGGACCACCCGCGCTCGACCCGGCTGATCCACGAAGTCGCCAGCCGCCGCGCGGCCTATGTCGCGGTGCTGCTGCACGATATCGCCAAGGGGCGGGGCGGCGACCACTCGGTGCTCGGAGGCGAGGTGGCGGAGGAGCTGTGCCCGCGCTTCGGCCTCGACGCGGGCGAGACCGCGCTGGTCGCCTGGCTGGTGCGCCAGCACCTCCTGATGAGCCGCACCGCGTTCAAGCGCGACCTCACCGATCCCAAGACGATCGAGGACTTCGCCGCCGAGGTGCAGGGGCTCGAACGCCTGCGTCACCTGATGATCCTGACCGCGGTCGATATCCGCGCGGTCGGCCCCGGCACCTGGAACAGCTGGAAGGGCCAGCTGCTCGGCGAGCTCTACGACGCGGCAGAGGAACACTTGCGG
>JAEWKG010000157.1 GCA_023386135.1 Pseudomonadota bacterium
TTGGGAAGCCCGAACCAGCCTGCGAGCCGCTCGCTTGCCTCGATGCGCCCGTCGGCGCGCACGAGCAGGGGAATGGCGGGCGCTTCGTCGATCATCCGCGCCATCCGCCGGGCGGCCTTGCGCGCACTTTCGGCAGCGCGGGCCTTGGCCGAGGCTGCGATCATCAGGCCAGCCGCACCGGCAACCCACGCGGCCAGAAACAGGCCGATCAGCGCCAGTGCGGGGGGAGAAAACTGCATGGGAGCCGAGCGCTATTCGCGCCCGGCTCCCAAAGCAATCGGTCCGGCTAACTTAGTAGCGGTAATGATCGGGCTTGAACGGCCCTTCGACCGGCACGCCGATGTAATCGGCCTGCTGCTGGCTGAGCTTGGTCAGCTGTACGCCGAGCTTCTCGAGGTGCAACGCGGCAACCTTTTCGTCGAGGTGCTTGGGCAGCACGTAGACTTCATTGTTGTATTCATCGCCCTTTGTGAACAGCTCGATCTGCGCGAGAGTCTGGTTGGTGAACGAGCAGCTCATCACGAAGCTCGGATGCCCCGTCGCGCAGCCGAGGTTCACGAGCCGGCCCTTGGCGAGAATGATGATCTTCTTGCCGTCGGGGAAGGTGACGATGTCGGTCCCCGGCTTCACTTCCTGCCAGTCGTAGTTGTCGAGCGCCGAGATCTGGATCTCGCTGTCGAAGTGGCCGATGTTGCAGACGATGCTCATCGGTTTCATCGCCTTCATGTGTTCGGCGGTGATCACGTCCTCGTTGCCGGTGGTGGTGACAAAGATGTCGCAGCGCTTGACCGCTTCTTCCATCGTCACGACCTCGAACCCTTCCATCGCCGCCTGCAGCGCGCAGATCGGGTCGATCTCGGTCACCATCACGCGCGCGCCGCCGTTGCGGAGGCTATCCGCACTACCCTTGCCGACGTCGCCGAAGCCCGCGACGCAGGCGACCTTGCCGGCCAGCATGACGTCGGTGGCGCGGCGGATCGCGTCGACCAGCGATTCCTTGCAGCCGTAGAGGTTATCGAACTTCGACTTGGTCACGCTGTCGTTCACGTTGATCGCGGGGAACGGCAGCTTGCCTTGCTTGGCGAGGTGATAGAGGCGGTGGACACCGTTGGTGGTCTCTTCACTGACGCCCTTGATGCTCTTCACCGTCTCGGTCAGGTAGCCGGGCTTCGCCTTGAGGAACGCCTTCAGCGCGCGCTGGAACTCGATCTCCTCGGCATTGCCCGGCTCCGGCAGGTCTTCGCCCGCTTCGACCCGCGCGCCCCACAGCGCGAACATGGTGGCATCGCCCCCGTCGTCGAGGATCAGGTTGCAGGGCGTGTCGCCCCAGTCGAAGATGCGGCCGACGTAGTCCCAGTAATCGGCCAGGCTCTCGCCCTTGATCGCGAACACCGGGATGCCCTGCGCGGCGATCGCGGCGGCGGCGTGGTCCTGAGTCGAGAAGATGTTGCAGGTCGCCCAGCGCACTTCGGCGCCCAGTGCGGTCAGCGTTTCGATCAGCACCGCGGTCTGGATCGTCATGTGCAGCGAGCCGGTGATGCGCGCGCCCATCAGCGGCTGCGAGGCGCCGTATTCCTCGCGCAGGGCCATCAAGCCGGGCATCTCGGTTTCGGCGATCGCGATCTCGGCGCGGCCGTAATCGGCGAGGTTGATGTCCTGGACGACGTAGTCGCGGGTCAGCGTCTGGGCGGAAGTGGCCACGTGGGAATCTCCAATGGGGGAATTCCCGCGCGCCTAGCTCCCGCCCGCGCCAAAAGCAAATATAAAGCTTCCTTTATATGTGACCCGAAAGGCCCCGCCGGTCAGCGGCGCGAAGCGAGCTGGACCGGCGGGCTGTCGCGCAGCACTTCGTCCGCCACCGCCAGCAGACGCCCGCGATCCGCCGTACCCGCGAGGTTCTGCGTCAGGCCCTTCAATTCGCCGCAGCCGAGCCAGGGATGCCCCTGCCCATAGCGGTTGGCCATCCCCACGCTGATCGTGTCGAGCGCCTTCTTCGCGCCACTCGCGCCCATCCGCGCGGTGTAGTCGGCGTTCAGTGTGTTGTAGGCGGCTTGCATTGTCCCGTACTGGTTGGTCGAGAACCGCGCGTAGTCCGACTGGAAGTTGTCCGCGCCAAACCGGCACCGGAGCGAACTCACCATCAGCATGATGTCGAGCCGGCGCAGCTGAGCCGCCTCACCTGCCGCGGTCTGCGCCTGTGCCGGCACGCCGAGCGCGAGCGACGACACCGCGGCCAGCACGGCCGCCACCTTGTGGAATTTCCCCATGATTGTTCCCCTGTTGGGGGTCCCACCCCCCGCCCCGTTGCAGGCGGACACCCCTGTCCGCCTGGGGGTGAGAATGCGCGCGGCCGTTTACTCAGCTTTAAAGACAGAAGGTGAAGCGAAATTTACCAGCCGCGCCCGCTTGCACCGGCCCGCTCGCGCGCTATCTCGCTGCCCAAGGCAACCTTATGAAAGGATAAGCGCGATGACGATCAAGGTGGGCGACAAGCTGCCCGACGTGAAGCTGGTCAAGGCGACCGACGGCGGACCGGAAGCCGTGCAGAGCGCGGACTATTTCAAGGGCAAGAAGGTTGCGCTGTTCTCGGTGCCGGGCGCGTTCACTCCGACCTGCTCGGCCAAGCACCTGCCGGGCTTCGTCGAGAAGGCCGACGACCTCAAGGCCAAGGGCGTCGACGAGATCGTCGCCACCTCGGTCAACGACGCCTTCGTGCTCGGCGCGTGGAACAAGTCTGCCGGCAGCGAAGACATCACCATGCTGGCGGACGGCAACGGCGACTTCGCCGAAGCGCTCGGCCTGACCATGGACGGTTCGGGCTTCGGCCTCGGCAAGCGCGGCCAGCGCTTCTCGATGATCGTCGACGACGGCGTAGTGAAGGAACTCAACGTCGAGCAGCCGGGCGACTTCTCAGTCTCGAGCGCGGAGCACATGCTGGGCCAGCTCTGATTTAGAGGTAAGACGTCGTCCCGGCGGAAGCTGGGACCTCGTTCCGTCAAGCTCGAGCTAGCCGCAGGCGATCCCAGCTTTCGCTAAGATGACGGATTAAAAGGGCCGCGCATGCTTCGGCGCCGCGGCCTTTTCCCTGTCAGTAACCCATCAGCTTGAGCACTTCCTCGCGGCTGCGCGGATCGTCGAGGAAGGCGCCCATCATCCGGCTGGTCATCATCCGCACCCCGGGCGTACGGACCCCGCGCGCGGTCATGCAGCTGTGGCTCGCGCAGATCACCACCGCCACGCCCTGCGGTTTGAGGTGGTCCCAGATGCATTGCGCGACCTCGGCGGTCAGCCGCTCCTGCACCTGCAGCCGCCGCGCAAAGCCGTTGAGCACCCGCGCCAACTTGGAGATCCCCACCACGCGATCCGTGGGCAGGTAGGCGATCGAGGCGGTGCCGATGATCGGCGCCATGTGGTGCTCGCAGTGCGACTGGAAGGGGATTTCCTTGAGCAAGATCAGCTCGTTGTAGCCGCCCACTTCCTCGAATGTGCGGCTGAGGTGATGGCCCGGGTCCTCGCCGTAGCCGAGGCAGTATTCCTTCCACGCGCGCGCGACCCGCTTGGGGGTATCGAGCAAGCCCTCGCGCGATGGATCGTCGCCCGCCCAGCGGATCAGCGTGCGGATCGCGTCCTGCACTTCGTCCGGCACCGGCACCTTGCCATCTTCCATATCTTCGTCGGGACCCACCAGGCTGCTCATCTGCGCATTCCCCTGCGTGCGCGGTCATAGGCGCGCTTGATCATGCTGCCCTGCTTCAACAGGCCGCCCTTGGCAAACGGTTCGAACATCTCTTCCGGCCTCTCGGGATCGAGCACCTGCGATTCGGCCATGCTCTCCTGCACCGCATTGAGTTCGGGCACTTCGAAGGGGCGCAAGGTGCGGCTGTTCGACTGACCGCGAGCGCGGATCAGGTCGAGCATCGAGCCGCCGTCGGCGAGCGCGGCCGCCACCTCGGCTTCCTCCAGCCCGCAATGCTCGGCGATCAGCGAACAGCGCAGGTCGCGGATGGCATCGCAGGCGTGCGCGTTGCCCGGCCGCGCGCAGTCGATGAACACATCGCATTCGCTGTCGAGGCCGAGCGAGCGGTTGTTGAAGTTGGCCGAGCCAATCCGCAGCACGTGGTCATCGACAATCATCAGCTTGGCGTGGACGTAGATCGGGGTCTTGCCGGTGAACGGGTTGAACAGGCCGAATCGCCCCTTGTGATCGAGTTCCAGCAAGCCGCGCACCAGCAGCGCGCGCGCATGGTCCATCGCCTGCTGTTCGAGCCAGCCGTCCGCCACGAGCGGCTGGACCAGCACGATCTCGGGCGGATCGGGCTCTCGCAGGCGCTGGCCGATCGCCTCGGCGATCTTGGGCGCGGTGAGGTACTGGTTCTCGCTGTAGATGAACTTCTTCGCATCCGCGATCTGCGCGAGCAGCGATTCCTCGACCTCGCGTATCTCGGGGCAGCCGTCGTACTCCGCGCGGGTGCGGGCGATGCCGATTTCGACGTTCTCGAACTGCACGGGGAGCGCCTCGGGCCACAGGCTGTCGGGACTGCAGGTGACTTCCTCCAACCGCTCGCCGCCGGCGCGGTGCCAGCGTTCGCGGCTGAGTTCCCCCAGCGCGCGCGCACCGTCGCCTTCGAACATCATCGTCGCGTCGTGCCACGGGCCGTAGCGGCGGCCGTGCGGGCGGTGGCGGCGGCGGTCGCTTTCAAGATGCTCGCGGGTGTCCCACCGGTCCTGCGTCATGTCGATGCCGCCGCACACCGCCAGCC
This sequence comes from Pseudomonadota bacterium, assembly GCA_023386135.1. Lineage (GTDB taxonomy): Bacteria > Pseudomonadota > Alphaproteobacteria > Sphingomonadales > Sphingomonadaceae > Tsuneonella. The sequence continues at coordinate 4,761 of JAEWKG010000157.1, forward strand.
GGTCGTCGAGGACGGCGATCTTCTGGTGATGCGAGCAGCCGAGCGGATGATGGTTGTCGAACTTGAAGGTGATCCGCTTGTACCCCGCCATCCGTGCGACATCGACCATCATGTAGCCGCGAAGGATGAAGGGCACGAAGGCGAGGCCCCACTTGAGGATGCGGATGTCGAGATCCTCGCGGTGGCGCGACAGCCACATGAGGAAGCTGCCGAGCCGGCGAGGATAGCGGCGGCGGAACAGGCGGCTGAACCAGCGCCGCCCAAGCGCGAGATGGATGCGGGTGTCGAAGTCCCATCCGACCAAAGTGATCCGCTTGGTCGCCTTGAGCATCGCCTGCTGCATGGCGGCGAAGTAGTCCTCGGCATCGATGATGACCGTCGCGCGCTCGGCGCGGGCGAAGCGCCATACGCCGGGAGCGGCGGGTTGGTCTTCCGCGCTTCCGTTCGTCTCGGTTTGCGGCCCCTCTCCCATGCTTGGCTACTGTCAGGATGGAGCAGTTGCGGCAAGTAGCGCTGTGGGGCGGCGCGCCCGGAACGATTGCTTCGCCGCTGCGCGGCTGCGCCGTCTCTGCGCCTGCGGCACTCCGACTCCGAACGGATTCGAAACGTGATGGGACACGCAAACAAATAAGGCCGCCTCCCGGTGGGAGACGGCCTTATTTGTTGGCGCGCCCGGAACGATTCGAACGTCCGACCCTCAGATTCGTAGTCTGATGCTCTATCCAGCTGAGCTACGGGCGCGCGCTAGGGGGCGGCACATAGGGTCGGTGTCCGGGCTTGGCAATCCCTTATCCCGTGTGTGCGAAAAGCTGCGCGGCCAGCTCGCGATCGATCGGCGGAAGCGGCAGGACCGCGATCTCGGCGGCGTCGAACCAACCCAGTTCCGCGCCGGGCTCGGCCCGCGCGACGCCGGAGAAAGCGGCGACTCTGTAAAGCGTGATGACAATCGAAGTGCAGCCTTCACCCTGCTCCGACGAAGCTCGTGCAGCGCGCGTCAAGTCTTCGCGCCGGACATTTATAGTCAATTCCTCGTTAAGCTCGCGAATCAGCGCTTCTTCGCCGGTTTCGCCGTACTCGATCTTGCCTCCGGGGAACTCCCACAACCCTCCGTGATGCTTATGCAGTGGGCGCTTCTGCAGTAGCCAGCGCCCCTGCTCGTCATGGATCGCGCCAGCGACCACATCCATCGTTGTCGGTTTTCTTGCCAACAATCGTCCTTCCGGAAACTTTTTCTTAACCCGTGACGGCGCACAAGGCGTTCAGTCAGGCAGTATTCGACGGAACGACAAAATGCCGATGCGCAACCTCATCAAACGGATTGCCAGCGACATTTCGGGGGCCACCGCCGTCGAATACGGCCAGATTCTGGCGCTTATCTACCTCGCCATGCTCGCAGCGGTCCAGAACTTCGGGAATCAGACGATCTCGATGTGGAACAAGGTCGGCACGAAGATGGATGAAGCCAGCAACTAGTGGGCCAGCGGTTAGGGAATTTTCAACCACCTGACCGGTAACTCACGGCACGCCCGGATCGCGAATAGGGTCGCGGTCAGGGCCGGGTAGCGAAGACTGAACCAGGAGACGTCACATGCAGTTCATCAAGAATCTCGTTCGCGACGAAGCGGGCGCCACCGCCATCGAATACGGCCTGATCGCCGCTCTGATCGCGGTTGCCGCGATTGCCGCGATGCAGGGCCTCGGCAACAACCTGAAGGGCACCTTCAACAAGGTTGGTGGCGAGCTGAGCACCGCCAACGCCGCCTAATCGTTACGATTAGTCGCAAGATAGAGGGCGGCGGGAGCGATCCCGCCGCCCTTTTTCGTGTCCCCGCCCTGCCTAGCGCGCGCGAACGACCAGCTTGACCTTCTGCCCCGGCGTGACCGTCTGGTTGGAAGTCAGCCCGTTCAAAACCCGGAAGCGCTGCTCCTGTGCATCGGTGTAAGCCATCCGCGCGGCTAGCGACTGGATGGTATCGCGCGGGCCCACCGTCACCACGTCGATGACCCGAGGCACCACCTGCGATGCCTCGCTCGCGGTGATGCGGCGCATCGAATTGAACATCGGCGAGAACGTGCTCGACCGCCCGGCGGGCGTGATCGCGACGAAGCGATAGGCCCTGTTGTTGTCGAACTCGTAGGCGAAGACGACCACGTCGACCTGCTTACCGCCTGAGGTGACCCGCGCGGTGCCATAGACAGCCGGCAAACCGTTGACGGTGGTCCGCTGCAGCGACTGCGGCGCGAGCTGCTGGCTCTGGCTCAGGTTTGCGAATCCCTGCCGCACGAAGGTCTCGAGGTTGCCGTTGTAGGCGCCCGCCTGGAGCTGCGCCTGGCCGCTCTGCCCCTGAATGGTCACCGCGTCGGTACCGTTGACCATGTAGAAGCCGGTCGGAGCGGTGAAGGTCAACCGCTCGATCGGGTGGATGAACTGGCGCCCCTCGATTACGCCCTGCGCCGGGTCGTCGCCGTAGGTGAGCCCGTCGATGCGGGTGAGGAAGGTATCCCGGTTGGTGATCCCCGTGGCATTGCCTGCGGTCTTGAGAGCGCTCTGCACGCGGCTCGCGGGATCGGGGTGGGTCGAGGCCCACTCCGGCACCGTCGCGTTGTTGTTGCCCTGCAGCTGCGAATCGAGCGCGTTTTGCAGCGCGAGGTCCTGCAGCACCGTCGCCATCGCGTGCGGATCGTAGCCCGCACGCTTCAAGTAGGTGATGCCGAGCCCGTCGGCCTCCAACTCCTGGCTGCGCGAGAACTTGAGGGTCAGCAGCTGCGAACCCTGCTGGATATAGCCCGAGATCGCCTGTCCGATCTGGCTGTTGCCGAGCACCGCGCCAGCGAGGATCGAGCCGATCGCGCCAAAGATCGAGTTCTTGGTCGCCGCCTTCTGGCGCCGCTGCGCGTGGCGCGCGGCGACGTGGCCGACCTCATGGCCCAGCACGCCGGCAAGCTCCGCCTCGTTGTTCATCAGCCCGACGAGCTGGCGGGTGGTGTAGATGTAGCCGCCGGGAATCGCGAAGGCGTTGTTGACCGAGCTGTTGAGCAGCGAGACGGTGAACGCATCGCGCGCGTTCGACAGTCCAGACTGCACCGCGATGTTCTTGCCCACCTGCTCGACATACTGCGCCTGCGGCCCGGTCATCGCGCCGCCGAATTCCTGCAGCAATTGCGGATGTTGCTGCGCGCCCGCCTGGGCGTCGGCCTGGGTGATCGCTGCGGTGTTGGTCGCCGCATCGCTGCCGATCGAGGTGACGAGTAGCCCGGCGGCGCCGGTGGCAAGAAGCATCGCGCGCAGACGCGGGCGGTGAATTTTCATGTCTGGTCCCTTTCCAAGGCATGCGCGCAGCGACCCACCGCGGTTGCGCGATTTGGTTATTCTGTGGCTTTCGAAACTGAACGAGAGCGGGCTTGGTTCCCGCTCCCGGGAATGGCGTCAGGTGGTCCCGATGCGCAGGAAGCGGTCCTCGCGCATGCGCTTGAGGTCGGCCTTCGGCAGCTTGGCGAGCGCGTCGAGCTCCTCGCCGATCGCCTGCCCCAGCGCACGCGCGGTGCCGGCGGAATCGCGGTGCGCGCCGCCCATCGGCTCGGGCACGATCCGATCGATCACGCCGAGCCTCTCGAGATGCTGCGCGGTGACTTTCATCGCCTCGGCCGCGTCGGGGGCCTTCTCGGCGGTGCGCCACAGGATCGACGCGCAGCCTTCGGGGCTGATCACCGAATAGACCGCGTGCTCCAGCATCAGCACCCGCTCGGCGCTGGCCAGCGCCACCGCGCCGCCCGAGCCGCCCTCGCCCACGATCGTCGCGACCATCGGCACCGGCAGCGCGAGGCATGCTTCGGTCGAGCGCGCAATCGCTTCGGCCTGGCCGCGTTCTTCGGCCTCAATTCCCGGAAACGCACCCGAAGTATCGACCAGCGTCACCACCGGCAGGCCGAACCGCCCGGCAAGCTCCATCAGGCGGATCGCCTTGCGATAGCCCTCGGGCTTGCCCATGCCGAAATTGTGCCGGATGCGGGTCTCGGTGTCGTGGCCCTTCTCGTGCCCGATCAGCACCATCTTGCGGCCGCCCAGCGTGGCGAGCCCGCCGATGATTGCCTGGTCGTCGCCGTAGAGGCGATCACCGCCGAGCGGCACGAAGTCGTCGAAAGCGTAGGCGACATAGTCGCGGAAGTGCGGCCTTGCCGGATGGCGCGCGACCTGCGTCTTCTGCCACGGGGTGAGCGCGCTGTAGGTGGTGGCGAGGAGCTCGGCGCTTTTCGCTTCGAGCTTGGCGAGCTCGCCCGAGATGTCGACCTCGTCGCCCGCCGCGGCGGCGCGCAGCTCCTCGATACGCTTGTCGAGCGTGGCGACCGGCTTCTCGATTTCGAGATAGGACTGCATCGGCCCGGCGCTAGTCGCCCCGGCGCGCGCGCGCAAGCGGGTGCCGCTCGTTGACCAGCGCGACGAGCCGCGCGGCATCGACGTGGGTGTAGATCTGCGTGGTCGCGATATCGGCGTGGCCGAGCAGCGTCTGCAGCACGCGCAGGTCCGCCCCGCCCTCCAGCAAGTGAGTCGCGAACGCGTGGCGCAGGACGTGCGGGCTGACCTTCTCGGGCGCGATGCCCGCGCGCACCGCGAGCTCCTTGATCAGCTGGAACAGGCGCACACGGGTCAGATGCTTGCCGCCGCGCGAGGGGAACAGGAACTTGCCGGCGGGCCGCAAGGCGAGCCAGCGCGTCATTGCCTCGCGGGCCGCACCGCTGACGGGCACCATTCGCGCGACCCCGCCCTTGCCGGTGACGGTCAGCAGCGGCGCGTCGCGCGGAACTGCGGAGAGCGGCAGAGAAACCAACTCGGTGGCGCGCAGGCCCGAGCCGTAGAGCAGCTCCAGCAGCGCGAGCATTCGCACCGCAGGAGCACTCTCCGCCGCAGCCTCCAGCTCTGCGCGCGCGAACAGCGCTTCGACCTCGCCGTGCGAGAGAATCTTGGGCAGCGGGCGCCGCGTCGCAGGGCGCGGCAGTGCGGCGCTCGGATCGTCCTCGCGCACACCTTCGTCGACCAGGAACCCATAGAACTGGCGCAGTGCCGACGATTTGCGCGCGACGCTACTTGGCGCCAGTTCGGCCCACGCGCTAGCGAGCTTGCCGAGCGTCGCGCTGTCGGCCAGCGCCGGATCGCCGATCAGCTCGGCCGCGCCTTCAAGATCGCGCCGATAGGCCGCCAGCGTGTTCGCCGCCGCGCCGCGCTCGGCCGCCAGCATGGCGAGGAAATCGTCGATCGCCGGCGACGCCTCGCCCGCCATCACCCGCGCGCGACCGCCTCCGCGGCGATCATCCGCGCCTCGGCGTTGAGGCCGACGCGATTGAGCGCACTGACGATGTGGTAGAGATGGCGCGGGGTCATCTGCTTCCAGTCGCTGCCCTGCATCCCGAGGCCCGCGAGCAGCGCCACGAGTGCCTGGTTGTCCACCGCGGCGGCCTGGTCGATCGCGCGCGTCCACCGGGTCGCGCTGCCGAGGCCCATCTGGAGGTCGGCCGAGTAGGAACTCGCGTCGCTCTGGCTGAGCCGACCCAAGCCGGCCAGCCCGGCGACGAGGAACTGCGACTTGCGCTTGTCGCCGCTGTCGTCGCCAACGAAATCATCGATCGCCCCGGTCGAGACCGCATCGCTACGGTTGGGCGCGGCGAACACCAGCTGCGCCCACGCCGCGCTGCCTTGCGGCACGACGCTCGCCCAGCGTAGCGCGTCGCGCTCGAACCCGGCGCTGAGCATCGAGGCGATCAGCGGGCCGGCATCGTCGGCAAAGTCCTCGCTCGGCTCGAGCCGCGCCGCGGCATAAGCGGTCAGCACCAGCCGCCCGTAATCGATCCCCGAGCCATCGCCTGACTTCCACAGGTCCTTGATCGCGGCGAGCCGGCTCGCGGGGTCCGCGCCGACGTAAGCTTGCCGCAGCTTCTGCGCCAGCTCACCGCCGGGGCCGTCGAGGTCTTCCTCGTCATAAGCCTGCGAATAGAGGTCCACCAACGCGGCCGACGACATGATGCCTTCGCGCGCCGCCAAGTCGGACGCGGCGATGCGGCGCGGCAGGCCGAGCATCGGTGCCACCGCCGCGACGCGCATGTAATACGGCGATGCGCCGTTGAGCAGGTTGTCGGGAATCGGCTCACCCACCGCATTGGCCAGCGCGAAACGCATCGGGGTGAGCTTGTCGATGCCGGTCCACTCGATGGTGACCGCGCCCCGCCCCTCGCCCGCCGCGCCGGCATAGCGCAGCGCCAGCAGCGCATCGATGCTCTCCGCCTGCCCGCGATAGCGCACGCGGCTAAGGTCGTTCTTGGCGCGCGCCGCCTCCCCTGCAAACGCGTTGCACACGCCTTGCAGCAGAAGCCAGTTGGCATCCTTGCGTGCATTGCCCTGCAGGCTGACCGCCGGACACGCACCAACCAGATCGGCGGTGCCGATGTAGGCGTCGATCGCCGCCGCGGTCAGCGCCGGGTTCCAGTTCTGGGTATCGACGTCCTGCGCCAGCGCGCGGGCCGCGGCATACTCGCCCATCCCACCGAGCGCGCGAGTGCGCAGCGCGGTGAATTCGACCGGGTCCATGTCCTTGGGCGCTTCCAGCCGGCTCGCCAGCGCCCGCCGCAGCAGAATATGCCCCCAGCGCGACACCACCGGCCCGTCGCTATGCACCAGCGCCGCGCGCACCAGCGAGGCCGGCTGGTTGGCGAGCGAGTATGTCGGCAGTCCGCCCTCGTCCGGCGACAGCACACCCACTTGGTCCAGCGAGCGGCGCGCGCCGGCGGGGATGTCGACCTTCGGCTTGAGCCCAAACAACTCATCGAGTTCGTCGGTGGACATCCGCTCGAGCTGGTCGAGCGAAGGGAGCTTGCCGGCGAAGTCGGGCAACCTGGCGGGCGCGGCCGCGGTGCCGGTTCCGGGAATGGGCTGGACCACCGGGGTCGAGGTCGCCCCGCCCGCCGGTGTGCTCGCCTGCGCGGTCGGGGTCGCGCTCGGCCGCGGGCTCGGGGTAGGGGTCGGCTTGGGCTTGGGGTCGTCGAACCCGGGCGGCAGCAGCGATTCGGGGCGGCTCTGCGCGAGCGCCAAACCGGAGACGAGTGCCAGCGCGATCGCGCCGCCGGAGAGCAGGCCGAACCGCTTCATTGCGCGCTCGCCGGGACGGGAACCGGCTGCACGATCGGGTGCAAGGCCCGCTCGCCGCCGTCGATCCATGCGTAGATCAGCACGAGCACGACCACCGCGCCCGCGATCCAGCCGATCCGCCTGTCCTTCATCGCCAAGAAACGCGGTCCCTTCCGCCCGATTGGTGCACGGTTGCGTGCGCCCTAGCCC
>JAEWKG010000190.1 GCA_023386135.1 Pseudomonadota bacterium
CCCGCCATCGGCGCGCGCGCTGTTGGCTTGCCGAGGGCGCTCGCCGGCGCGCCGAGGCCGAGCGCAGGGCAGGGCACCACCGCCAGCGAGCCGTCGCCGGCGAGCATGTATCCCGCCGGCACCGCGAACCGCACCGCCAGCGCCAGCACGAGCACCAACGCCGCGAACGCGGGCGAGCGGGAAAGGCGGAGGCGGGAGTCGCTCACGCCCGCGCGCCTACTCCCCGCGCGCGCCGCGGTCAGCAACTAATGTCGCGCGGGGGGCGCGTGCCCCCCCGGACTGGTGCAGGACCCAGCGCCCCGCCTCCGCCAGTACCTCCGCCTTGATGCTCTCGTAGACCGGATGCCCGGGGACGATGTCGCGCAGGTCGATGCGGAACCGGCTGCGCTGCTGGAGCACGAAGCACAGCATGCTGTTGGCGCTCCGGTCGAGGTCGACGTGGGCCAGCGCCAGCTTTGGCGTCCTCTGGCGGCATGACCGCTTCAGAGAACCACGCATCTCAAGCGCCCAGGGTGCGACGATCAGCTGCGTTGTGAATCAAGCACCTCGTGCTCGTTGGCGACCTGTTGAGCCTTGCCGTAGCTTTCGATCAGCAGTTCGTAGGGCGGGAAGATTTTGGTATAGATCTGCGCCCATTCGGCAGCGTCATCGCGATGCCAGGTGCGCTGCAATTCGGATGCCACCGCAGCGGTGTCCATTGGCACCACTCCCGCCTGGACGAGGCGCGCCAGCGTGATCTCCTGTGCCATCTTGGAATAGGTGCCCGACGCGTCGATCACCGCGAACACCTTGTAGCCGTCGTGCGCCGCGCTGATCGCCGGGAAGGCCATGCAGACGCTGGTGATCGTGCCGGCGATGATCAGCGTCTTGCGGCCGGTGGCCTTCACCGCGGCAACGAAGTCCGCGTTATCCCACGCGTTGATCTCGCCTTTGCGCGCGACATATTGCGCGTGCGGAGCGTTCTGGTGGATCTCGGGGATCAGCGGGCCATTCGGGCCCTGCGGCACCGAGGCGGTGCTAATGACCGGCATGTTCGTGAGCGTCGCCATGCGTGCAAGCGCGGAAGCGTGGTTGCGCAGAACCGGCATCGGCATGTCGGCGACGGTCTGGAACAGGCCGCTCTGGTGATCGATCAACAGCATTACGGCATCGTTGGAATCGATCACCGGACGTGCGCCGTCAAAGTTTGCTGGACGGGACATGACATTCTCCTTCGTTTTTGGTGCGCGCGGGCATTTGGCCGTGATCGGCCGTCCGGGTGGCGCGCGCCGTCGCCACCGATAACTGCGGACTGGGGCTGGCTCCGCCTGCGCGGGTGGGAAACCGAAGCCGCGTCAGGCGGCGGTCGCGAACCGGCCGTTGTTGAAGTCGTCGATTGCCTGGCGAATCTCCGCTTCGGTGTTCATTACGAACGGGCCGTAGCCTGCGATCGGCTCGTCGATCGGTTCGCCGGTGAGCACGAGGATCGTTGCATCGCCGTCGGCATGGATGCGGACTCCTTCCCCGTCACGGCTCAGCAGCATCATTTCCGCCTCGCGCGCCGCCTCGCTGCCCTCGACTGTGATGTGCCCGCTCAGCACCACCAGCATGGCGGTGTGGCCTTCGGGCAGGTCGAGCGTGAGGTCGGCATCGCGGTTCAGCCGCACGTCCCACACATTGATCGGGGTGAAGGTTCGGGCGGGTCCCTTCGCGCCGAGCAACTCGCCGGCAATCACCCGCGCCACGCCGGCGCCGCCACCAAGCTCGACCTTGGGAATGTCGTCTGCAGTGATGCTTTGATATCCGCCAGGCATCATCTTGTCCTTGGCGGGCAGGTTGACCCATAGCTGGACCATGCGGAAGGGACCGCCGGTCTTGCCGAATGCGGGGGAGTGGTACTCTTCATGCAGGATGCCCCCCGCCGCGGTCATCCACTGGACGTCGCCGGGACCGATGATGCCGCCGTTGCCGGCAGAGTCCTTATGCTCGACCTCGCCGTCATAGACGATCGTCACCGTTTCGAACCCGCGATGCGGGTGCTGGCCGACACCGCGGCGGCTGGTGGTCGGAGCGAAATTGTACGGGCCTGCATAGTCGAGCAACAGGAACGGGCTCACCTGCCCGCCCAGGCTGTTGTACGAGAAGAGCGAGCGAACGGGGAAGCCATCGCCCACCCAATGAGGGTTCGGGTTGCTGTAAGTGCCAAGGATCGTCTTCATGATGCGTCTCCTGTGCGGCCCTCTCAGGGCAGCTATCGGAGGGCAAGGTAATCGTGCACCAATGCGGGCGGAAGATTGCCGAATTGGATTCAGCGTCCTATTCCTAGGACAATGCAAGACCTCAATGACCTCTATCTTTTCGTCCAGGCGGTCGACCACGGCGGCTTCGCCGCGGCTGCCCGCGCATTGGGGATACAGAAGTCGAAGTTGAGCCGGCGGGTCGGCCTGCTCGAGGAACGGCTCGGGGTGCGGCTGATCCAGCGCTCCACCCGCCGCTTCTCGGTTACGGAAGTGGGCCGCGAATACTATCGTCACTGCCTGGCGATGCTGGTCGAGGCGGAGGCCGCCCAGATGGTCATCGACCAGTCCCGCGCCGGGCCGCGCGGAGTCATCCGACTGAGTTGCCCGACCGGCCTCATCGCCTTCCAGTTCGGCGAGTTGTTCGGGCGTTTCATGGCGCTTTATCCCGACGTCGAGCTGCACGTCGAAAGTACCAATCGCCGTGTCGACGTGATCGGCGAAGGGTTCGACCTGGCGATCCGCGTCCGGCCGCCCCCGCTCGCGGAGAGCGAGTTGGTGATGCGTCGCTTCGACGAACGCACGATCCGGATCGTCGCCAGCCCGGAGCTGCTGCGGACGCGCGCCATAGCGGTGCCCGCCGATCTCGCCGGGCTGCCGAGTCTCGATTTCGGTCCGGCGGGTGGTGAGCACCGCTGGCGCCTGGCGCATGCCGATGGCAGCGTCACCGAAGTTCGCCATTATCCGCGCCTCGTGACCGACGACATGGCGGCACTGCGCGCCGCTGCGCTCGCCGGCGCGGGTGCGGCCCGTCTGCCAACTCTGGTGGTGTGGGACGATCTGCGCAGCGGCAGGCTCGACACCGTGTTACCCGACTGGCGGCCCGCGAACGAGATCGTCCACGCGGTCTTCCCTTCGCGACGCGGGCTGCTCCCGTCGGTGCGCGCGCTGCTCGACTTCCTCGGCGCGGAGTGCGCGGCCCAGCGAAAGCGCATTCCGGAATCGGGCCTGGAATAAGGGGCAGTCAACGTTCTCCTTCGGTCCCGTGCCCGTGATCGGCTCCTCTCGCTCGCGGTGGGCGGCGCACGCCGTTCCTTCTCCGCCACCCGAGCCCGATCGCTTCGGCGCGACGGCCATGTTGACCGGCGCGGCGAATCCTCCTAAGGGCGCGCCCATCCAAGGCCGGCCCGTGAGTGATCGGGCTCGCCTCGGGCAGATAGAGCTGAACATTGGCGGTTGAGTTCCGGGGCCTGGTGCGGTTGCACCGCGGGCTCTTTTCTATTGGAGCGGTCCTCATCCGGACGCTCTCGGGGCGGCCGTCAAAGTAACCCGGTGTCCGTGACACGGGTGGAGTGTTTCAGGCTCGCAGAGCGCAGCCCTCGCGAAAGCGGGGGCCTCGTTGACCAGGCACCGCGCCTGAACAACGCGATCCCAGCTTTCGCTGGGATGACGAGCTCGGCGAACTTTTCTCCCTTCATCCTTGCCTGGTGACTCCACCCCACGGTGAAGAGAGAGAAGTCTTTAATGCCGACGATCAACCAGCTGGTCCGCAAGGGCCGCGAACCGCAGAAGGCCAAGTCGAAGGTCCCTGCGATGGAAGCGAACCCGCAGAAGCGCGGCGTTTGCACCCGCGTCTACACGACGACCCCGAAGAAGCCGAACTCGGCGCTGCGCAAGGTCGCCAAGGTGCGCCTCACCAACCAGCGCGAGGTCATCACCTATATCC
>JAEWKG010000224.1 GCA_023386135.1 Pseudomonadota bacterium
CACAGGCGCACCGCGCCCGCGCCGGCGCGCCCGCTGCCGCGCCCGCCCTGCATCCGCCCCGCGCGCCCGCGCATCGCCCGTTTTTTCTTGCCATCGGCCATATCGTGCGCGCCCTGCCAGCCCCGCCATTGACAGGCAAGCGCCGCTTCGCCATGGCGCGCACCTCTCGGCCCGCGGACCCCGGCGACGGGGCGTCGGCGGTGCCCAAAAGCCCTGTGTGGACAGGTGGCCGAGTGGTTAAAGGCAGCAGACTGTAAATCTGCCCGTGCAAGCGTACGCTGGTTCGAATCCAGCCCTGTCCACCAGCTTTTCCTTAGCGATCGATCAGCGTCATCATCCGCGGGCTGTAGCGGGGGCCGGAGACCGCCTCCGGCCGCAGCGCGTCGTCAAGCCGCTGCATGTCTTCGCGGGAAAGCACGATGGCGGCTGCAGCGATGTTCTGTTCCAGATAGCTGCGCCGCTTGGTGCCGGGGATCGGCACCACGTCCTCGCCTTTGTGCAGCAGCCAGGCGAGCGCGATCTGGCCCGGCGTCGCACTTTTCTCGTTCGCGAGCGCGCGGACCGCGTCGGCGGCGCGCATGTTTGCGTCGAAGTTCTCGCCCTGGAAGCGCGGGTCACCGCGGCGGAAGTCGCCCTCGGGGTAGTCCTCGGCGCGCTGCGCGGTGCCCGCGAGGAACCCGCGCCCCAGCGGACTGAACGGAACGAGGCCGATGCCGAGTTCGCGCAGGACAGGGATGATGTCGTCCTCCAGGTTGCGCTCCCACAGCGAGTATTCGCTCTGCAGCGCGCTGACCGGCTGGACCGCGTGCGCGCGGCGGATGGTCTGGGCGCCGGCCTCGGACAGGCCGAAATAACGCACCTTGCCCGCGGTGATGAGGTCGCCGACAGCGCCGGCCACGTCCTCGATCGGCACCGCCGGATCGACCCGGTGCTGGTAGAACAGGTCGATATGGTCGGTGCCGAGCCGACGCAGGCAATCGTCCGCCACCGCGCGGATATGCTCGGGCCGGCTGTTGGCGCCCCTGATCGCGCCGTCCGCGATATCGAAGCCGAACTTGGTCGCGATGGTGACCTCGTGCCAGCGGCCCTTGAGCGCGCGGCCGAGCAGTTCTTCGTTGGCGAACGGGCCGTAGACTTCGGCGGTATCGAGGAACGTGCAGCCCAGCTCGATCGCCCGGTGAAGCGTCGCGATCGACTCCGTCTCGTCCGCCGCACCGTAGGATTGGCTCATTCCCATGCAGCCCAGGCCCAATTCCGAGACCCTGAGGCCCTGGCTGCCGAGTGCGCGTTGGTTCAGCATGGCGAAACTCCTGTGTTGCGATCCGGAGATAACCGGAACGTATCGCCCGTCAAACGGACGTGTTGCGTGCAGGGGGACTTGCGGGCCCCGGCGCCGCGTGGCTGCGACAAATGCCAAGCGGCGGCTGGTCTCGCCGAATAACTTGAGTTACAGATCGATGACTCTCGGGTGGGGCAGGGTCTGACACTTTCCTGGATGGGTAATGAAGCGAATACCGATGGGGCGGGAAGCCCGGTTGAAGGCCGCGGAGCGGCAGCACAAGCTTTCACGTGCCGCCAAGGCGGCGGTCATCACCCTCGCAGCGGCGACCGCGGCGCTGTGGGGGTACGCGTTCCTCGTCGAGTGAGGTGCGCTTGCCGAGGCTTTGACGGCCCGGTAATCCCGCGCCATGGATAGCGCCCACCGCCCGGTCATCTCCGCCACCGGCCTCTACACGCCGCCGCATTCGATCTCGAACGCGGAGTTGGTCGAGAGCTTCAACGCCTATGTTGAACGGCATAACGCCGAGCATGCCGCTGCGATCGCGACTGGTGAGCGCGCGGCCCTCGAGCCGAGCTCGGTCGAGTTCATCGAGAAGGCGAGCGGGATCAAGGCGCGCCATGTGGTCGACAAGGCGAGCGTGCTCGACCCCGCGACGATGTGCCCGCGTATTCCCGAGCGCGGCAATGACGAGCTTTCGATCATGGCCGAGATTGGCGTCGCCGCGGCGCGCCAGGCGCTCGATCGCGCGGGGCGCGCGCCGGGCGATGTCGATGCCGTGCTGTGCGCGGCTTCCAACATGCAACGTGCCTATCCGGCGATGGCGATCGAGATCCAGCATGCGCTTGGGATCGAGGGCTTCGGGTTCGACATGAACGTCGCGTGCTCCTCGGCGACGTTCGGTATCCAGACGGCGGCGGATTACGTACGCGCGGGGAACGCGAAGAGCGTGCTGGTGGTAAGCCCGGAGATCACCAGTGGCCACCTCAACTGGCGCGCCCGCGACAGCCACTTCATTTTCGGCGATGTCGCCACTGCGGTGCTGGTGGAGGACGTTAGCATCGCGCCGGCGGCACACTGGGACATCCTCGGCACCAAGCTGAAGACGGTGTTCTCCAACAACATCCGCAACAACTTCGGCTTCCTCAACCGCGCCGCGCCCGAAGGCATTGGCCTGGCGGACAAGCTGTTCGTCCAGGAAGGCCGCAAGGTGTTCAAGGAAGTAGTGCCGATGGTGGCCGCGATGATCGTCGAGGAGGCCAAGCGGCTCGGCATCGACCCGCACTCGCTGCGGCGGCTGTGGCTGCATCAGGCCAATGCGGGCATGAACCGGCTGATCGCGCAAAAGGTACTGGGGCACGAGGCGAGTGAGGATGAAAGCCCGACCGTCCTCGATACCTACGCCAACACTTCGAGCGCGGGCTCGATCATCGCCTTCCACCGGCATTCGGACGATTTGGTAGCGGACGACACCGGCATCATCTGCAGCTTCGGCGCGGGGTATTCGGCCGGCACCGTGTTCGTGCGCAAGGCCGCTTGAGGGCTAGGAAAGAGCAGGGGCGGTTTCGCTTGTGACTGCGGCTGCCAGCACCTAAGCCCGGCGCCATGGCCGGAGAAATACTCGACAACAGAGGCCGCGGCGATGCCCATTGGTCGTGGCCCACGGTCCACCCCGAAGGTCGCAAATACGCGCTGATGACCGCCGCCGCGAGCATCGTCTGCGCCTTTCTCGCGTGGGAGACGATCGCCTGGCCGCTCGCCTTCCTCTCCCTCGGTGTGCTCGCGTTCTTCCGCGATCCCGAGCGTGTGGTGCCGCAGGACGACCGGCTGATTGTCTCGCCCGCGGACGGCATGGTGTCGCTGATCGCAACGGTCGAGCCGCCGGCGGAACTCAAGGTCGACGATGGTTCTGGCACGCGCGGATTGCCGGCCGGCCCGGTCACGCGGGTGTCGATCTTCATGTCGGTGTTCGACGTGCACATCAACCGCGCGCCGATCGGCGGGACGGTGCGGCGGGTGGTCTACATCCCCGGCAAGTTCGTCAACGCCGACCTCGACAAGGCGAGCGACGAGAACGAGCGCCAGCATGTCCTGATCGAACGGACCGACGGCACCGCGATCGGCTTCACCCAGATCGCCGGGCTGGTGGCGCGGCGTATCGTGCCGTTCGTAAAGCCGGGCGACATGGTCGCCGTCGGGCAGCGGGTCGGGCTGATCCGCTTCGGCAGCCGGGTCGACGTCTATCTGCCCGCCGGTACCGATGCCAAGGTCGTGCTCGGCCAGTCGGTGATCGCGGGCGAAACGGTGCTGGCGGAGCTTGGCACGCAGAAGCTCATCGAAGGGGTCAATCAATGAGCCATGCTTCAGAAGAGGCAGAGCGCCCGCGGATCGGGCCGATGGCGGCCGAGGACGAAGTGCCGCTGACCACCCGCAAGGGCAACCGCGGGCTGGCGATGCGCGCCGTGGTGCCCAATGCGATCACGGCGGCGGCGATGTGCTCCGGGCTCACGGGGATCCGTTTCGCCATCGGCGGCATGTGGGCCGAAGCGGTGCTGGCGGTGGTGTTTGCCGGGGTGCTCGACGGGATCGATGGGCGCATCGCGCGGCTCTTGCGCGCGCAATCGCGGTTCGGGGCGGAACTCGACAGCCTTGCCGATTCGCTCAGCTTCGGCACCGCGCCGGCGCTGGTGCTGTTCCTGTGGTCGCTGAGCGACATGACCCAGGTCGGCTGGTTCGCCGCGCTCGCCTTCGCGGTTTGCGGCGCGCTGCGGCTGGCACGGTTCAACGCGCAGATCGACGTCAAGGACCAGCCGCACAAGTCGGCGGGGTTCCTCACCGGAGTGCCTGCGCCGGTCGGGGCAGGGCTTGCGTTCCTGCCGATGTACTTGTGGCTGGCGACCGGCGACCCGCTGTTCCGCGACCCGCGCCTGGTGGCGCCGTGGACCGCGCTGATGGCGTTCCTGATGATTTCAAACGTCGCGACGCTGAGCTGGACGCTGATGCGCCCCCGACGCGACGTGCGCCTGGCGGTGATCCTGCTGGTCGGGATGCTGTTCGCGGCGCTGCTGGTCGCGCCGTGGTGGTCGCTGGTGGTGATCTGCGTGGGCTATCTCGCCCTACTGCCCTATGCCTGGACCCGCTACGCGCGGATCAAGCGGCAGCGCGCAGCCGTTCCGGTGCCCGCGCCGTTCGACGCTGCGACGAGCGAACTGCACTGACGACGGGACGCAGCGCGGGCATCCTCACCGGAGCGTCCACGCCCACGAACTGCACCGTCACGCGGCGCACCTCGTCGATCCGCGCCAGATCGCCGCGCAGCAGCCGGAACGCATTCCGGCCGCGAACGGCGGCATCGGCGAGGGAGGCCACACTGGCCAGTGCGACGGTGGCGAACAGTGCGACAAGCAGCGTAGCGATCATTTGAGCGAACCCTCATTGGTCGGCACAACCGCGTTGACGGTATGTGGACAACTGGTGGAAAACTCCGAATCGGTTATTGTTCCCGATACGAGACAATGTTCGCTATTTGTTCCCTATCGTCAAGCGGATTTCGCGTTCGCCCGATTCAATGGCGCGACGAATTGAGGGTGGCTTTTCACACTCGCCGGCGCTAAGGGGCCGCCAGTTCGCTCCGGTTCCGCCTTCTGAGCGGAGTGCTGGAGCGGGCAAATCCACATGGAGAGCGCCTCATACCGGTGCCGTTACGCGCGGGATCTCCGCGGCGGTTCCAGCTCTCCAGAGGCACAACCGGAAAGGAATTACCTATGGCGGCTCCGACCGTCACCATGCAGCAATTGATCGAGGCCGGTGCACACTTCGGCCACCAGACCCACCGCTGGACCCCGCGGATGAAGCCGTACATCTTCGGCGCCCGCAACGGGGTTCACATCATCGACCTGTCGCAGACCGTGCCGCTGATGGCGCGCGCGCTCGACTTCATCCAGGGCACCGTCCGTTCGGGCGGCAAGGTGCTGTTCGTCGGCACCAAGCGCCAGGCGCAGGAACCGATTGCCGAGGCCGCTCGCCGTTCGGGCCAGCACTTCGTCAACCATCGCTGGCTGGGCGGCATGCTCACCAACTGGAAGACCATCTCGGGCTCGATCAAGCGCCTCAAGAGCCTCGAAGAGCAGCTTTCGGGCGACACCTCGGGCCTGACCAAGAAGGAAGTCCTGCAGCTCACCCGTGAGCGCGACAAGCTCGAGCTCTCGCTCGGCGGCATCCGCGACATGGGCGGCATTCCGGACGTGATGTTCGTCATCGACGCCAACAAGGAGGATCTCGCGATCAAGGAAGCCGGCGTGCTCGGCATTCCGGTTGTCGCGGTTCTCGATTCGAACGTCGATCCGACCGGCATCGCCTTCCCGATCCCCGGCAACGACGACGCCGCGCGCGCCGTCCGCCTGTATTGCGACGCGGTCGCCGAAGCCGCCACCAGCGGCATGGGCCGGGCCACGATCGATTCGGGCGAAGATGGCGGCGCGATGGCCGAGCCGCCGGCCGAGGTCGACGCTGCCGAGGCCGCTGCCGAAGCCTGATCGCTTCGCAAGACCGATACGTGCGGCGCTGGGCTTCAATCCGGCGCCGCACCGCATT
>JAEWKG010000241.1 GCA_023386135.1 Pseudomonadota bacterium
ACGCCGAACAGGCCCGCGAGCGCCACCCGCACCGGCGGCGTCAGCAGCCCCGCGTCGATCGACCAGCGGACGAGGAAGAATCCCGCTACCGCCAGCGTCACCCCGCCCGCCCAGATCGGCAGTAGCCGGCCGAACAGGTCCTCGAAATCGAAGCGCGGGCGCCACGGTTCGGCAATTGCCGTGACCGGCGGCACAGGTTCTGCACGAGGCTCAACGATTACCTTGCGCTGCGCAGGCTCCGCGATCTTCGGCTGCACTGCCACCGTGGGCGTTGCGGGCCGCGCGACCGCGGACAACTCCCCATCGAGCTCCGCCACCCGCCGTTCGAGACGCTCGATGCGGTTCCACAACCAGCCGATCGCGGCGGAGAGGATCAGGAACACGAGCACGCTCATCGTCGCCAGCCTCGCCGCGGTGGCGGCTTATTTCAACCCCGGCCGGAACCGAACGCACGCCCATGCACTAAAGTTAGGCATGGTGGAGGATGCAGACCGATACCCCTTGACGGGTCGCTTCCTGATGGGCCGGTCCCGCCACGCCATGGGCGAGCGCGAGAAGGACATCCTCGAAAGCTCGATAACCGAGGTCATGGAATTCGATCGCTCCACCTGCATCCTCGCGCGCGGGCAGCTCGCGGACCGCAGCACGATGCTGATCGAAGGCTTCATCATCCGCATAATTATCGAGCGCGACCGGCGATATATCGTCGGCTTCCATGTGCCGGGCGACTTCGTCGACCTCCACGCTTACGCGCTCAAGCGGCTCGACCACGAAGTCGTGACGGTCGGCCCGACCAAGGTCGGCTTCGCCATGCACGAGACGATCGGCCACATCCACGAAACCGTGCCGCATCTCTCGCGCCTGTTCTGGTTCGCCACCCTGCTCGACGCGGCGATCCAGCGGCAGTGGACGCTCAAGCTCGAGCAGTTGAAGGCCAGCCGCCGCGTCGCGCACCGGATCGCGGAAATCTGGAAGCGGCTGGAGATGGTCGGGCTGGGGCGCAACAACGGCTTCCGCTCTCCCCTCACGCAGACCGACCTCGCCGACATGTGTGGCACCACGCCGATCCACATGAACCGCGCGCTGTCGGAGCTCCGACGCGAGGACATCATGGAGCTCCGCCGCGGGCTGGTGATCGTGCGCGACCGCGCCAAGCTGGAGAAGCACGCCGACTTCGACCCCGCCTATCTCTACGGCAGCGGCCCCCTGCAGGTCGGGCATGAGCTCGACGACGATTACTGAGCCGGCAGCATCCGCCGCCCGAGTTCGATCGCACCCCTGATCCCGGCATCGTCGCCCAGCGCGGGCGTGGTGATGTAGCGTTCGAGACCCGGATCGAGCGCCGGGTGCGCGACGTAGCCGGCGAGGCGCTCCTCGGTGCGGCGGCGCAGCGCCTCGATCAGGCCCGGCGCCTTGCTCACCCCGCCGCCGAAGATCAGCCGCTCGGGCATGTGCAGCAGCACGAGATCGCAGGCGAAGTCGGCGAGGTAGCCGGCGATCGTCGCTACCTCGTCGGGGCCGAGCTGGTCGAGGCTCCGGCCCCAGCGCTTGGTGATCGCCGGGCCTGCCGCCAGCCCTTCGAGGCAATCGCCGTGATAAGCGCACGAGCCCGCGAAGCCGTCAGCCGGATCACGCGGCACGCGCACGTGGCCCGCTTCGTAATGCCCGATGCCCGCGAGCGGCACGCCGTCCTTGAGCACGCCGGTGCCGATGCCGGTGCCGACCGTGGTGTAGGCGAGCGTCCGTGCGCCCCGCCCCGCGCCCGACAGCCACTCGCCGAGCGCGGCGGCGTTGACGTCGGTTTCCAGCGCCACCGGCACGGCGAACTCCCCCAGCGCCTGCGGCAGGGAGGTGCCGCTCCAGCCCGGCTTGGGAGTCGTGGTGAAGCAGCCCCAGTCGGGCGCGTCTCGGTCGACCACCACCGGGCCGAACGTGCCGATGCCGAATGCGCCGATCGTGCCATGCTCGGCGGCGGCGGCATGGAAGAACCGGACCACTTCCGGAAAAGTCGCCTCCGGCTGTTCGGTCGGGATGCGCGCGTGCTCGAGGATCGCGCCTCCCGCGTCGGCGAGCGCGACGACGAACTTTGTCCCGCCCGCCTCGATCGCGCCGGTCAAAGAGCGTAGCACGCTCATTCGCCCATCGCCGTCAGGACGATCTCGCGCCGGTGGCCACGCGCGCGATGCTCGGCGAGGAATATGCCCTGCCACGTGCCGAGCACCATCCGGTTGCCCGCGAACGGCACTGTCAGCGCGCTGCCGGTGAGCATCGTCTTGATGTGGGCCGGCATGTCGTCGGGCCCTTCGTCGTCGTGCTCGTACTGCGGGCCCTCGGGCGCGAGGCGGGTCAGCCAGCGCAGGATATCGCGCTGCACCGCGGGGCTGGCGTTCTCGCAGATCAGCAGGCCGGCGCTGGTGTGGCGGCAGAACAGCGTCAGCGTGCCGGTGATCAGCCGCGCCTCGGCCAGCCACACCCGCACCTCGGCGGTGATGTCGGTGAGGCCTTGCCCGGCGGTCTCGAACTTCAGGACGCCCTGGACCACCGCCATCGCCGGCTCACGCCTCGCCGGCGGCCGCCAGCGTGCGCCGCGCGGACTTCAAATGCGGGATGTCGAACATCTTGCCATCGATGCCGACAGTGCCGGCGTTGGGCTCGGCCTCGAACGCGGCGACGACGCGGCGGGCGAAGGCCACCTCGTCAACGCTCGGCGTGAAACCGTCGTTGATCGGCCCGACCTGTGCGGGGTGGATCGCGAGGCGGCCCGAGAAGCCTTCAGCGCGTGCCTGGCGGCTGGTGGCGAGAAGTCCCGCCTCGTCGCGGAAGTCGGCGTGCAGCGTCTCGATCGCCGGCACCCCCGCGGCGTGCGCGGCCATCAGCGTCAGCGAGCGGACCAGGCGGTAGGTGAACAGCCATTCGCCGTCCGGCCCCCGGTTGCCGGTCGCACCGAGCGCCGCCGCAAGGTCCTCCGCGCCCCAGGTGATCCCCCGCAGGCGGGTGAGCCCGGCGGCGGCATACTCGCCGAGCCGGAACGGGGCGATCGCGGTTTCGGTCGCGACCGGGATGATCCCGATCGATCCGGGCGGCACTCCGTGCGCCAGTTCCATGTGATCGAGCAGGCTCGACACCTTGGCGACATCCTCCGGTCCGTCGGGCTTCGGCTGCACGATCCCGTCGGGCCGAGCCGGGATGATCGCCGCGAGGTCGCTTTCGGCGAGCCCGCTATCGAGCGGATTGATCCGCACCCACAGCTCGGGGGCGCCCTCCGCCGCTCGGTCAAATGCGCGCAGGAAGTCCGCCACCTTCTCGCGCGCGGCGAGCTTGTTGGCGGGCGCGACCGCGTCTTCCAGATCGAGGATCACCGCGTCGGCGCGGCAGCCGGCGACCTTGGCGAGCTTCTTGTCGCTGTCCCCGGGGATGAACAGCAGGGACCTGAGCGCGCGGCTCATGCCGGTTTCCGCCGTTGCAGCCCGCTGCGCTTGCAGGTGGCGACCAGCGTGCCGTCCTGGTTGTAAGCGCGGTGCGCGAAGGTGACGATGCCCGCCTCGGGCCGCGACTTGCTCTCCCTAAGTTCCAGCACCTCGGTCTCGATCCGCAGCGTGTCACCGATAAATACCGGCGCGGGGAAGCGCACTTCGTCCCACCCCAAGTTGGCGATGGCGGTGCCCAGTGTGGTGTCCCCCACCGACACGCCTACCATCAGCGATAGTGTGAAGCACGAATTGACCAGGATGCGGCCGTAGTCGCTGCCCTTCATGTACTCGGCATCGAGATGCAGCGCGGCCGGATTGTGGCTCAGCGTCGTGAACAGCAGGTTGTCGGTCTCGGTCACCGTCCGGCGGATCGGGTGATCGAAAGTCTGCCCCACGGCGAGTTCGTCGAACCACAGGCCCGGCATGCGCGTCTCCTTTATGCGGTGCGACTAGCGCGGCGGATGCGCGAATGACAGAGGCTGGCGAAACCACGCCGCGAATCCCACGTTGAGAGCGCCATGCCGATCGCCATCTCCACCCGCTTCGACTTCACCTGCGACCAGCCGACCGACCTTATCCTGCAGTTCGAAGCGGCGGCTATCCCCGAACAGACGATCATCTCCACCGACACACGCATCAACTGCGCCGACATCGCCCGCGTCCCGGCGCACGACAGCGTCGGCGAGCGGGTGCTGTTCCAGGCGACGGGCAAGGTGGAGGTCGCGTACGAGGCGGTGGTGGCGGTGGGCCGGCTGGTCCCCGAGCTGTCGGGCCTCGCCCAGCTCAGCCCGCACGACCTGCCGGGCGAGACGCTCGATTACCTACTCGATTCCCGGTACTGCCCGGCGGACCGCTTCCAGCCGTTCGTCGAGGACGAGTTCGGCGGCACCAGCGGCGGCGCGCGGGTGCAGGCGATCCACGACTGGATCGCG
>JAEWKG010000245.1 GCA_023386135.1 Pseudomonadota bacterium
GTACGACCTCGCCTACATCAAACTGGACGGCACCATCGGCTGCATGGTCAACGGCGCCGGCCTCGCGATGGCGACGATGGACATCATCAAGCTCAATGGCGCGTTCCCGGCCAACTTCCTCGACGTCGGCGGCGGCGCTTCGAAGGAAAAGGTCACCGCGGCGTTCAAGATCATCCTCAAGGACCCGGCGGTGGAGGGCATCCTCGTCAACATCTTCGGCGGGATCATGAAGTGCGACATCATCGCCGACGGCATCGTCGCGGCGGCGAAGGACGTGAACCTGCAGGTGCCGCTGGTAGTCCGCCTCGAAGGCACCAACGTCGAGCAGGGGAAGGCCATCCTCAACAACTCGGGCCTCGCGATCGTCAGCGCCGACGACCTGGGCGATGCGGCGCGCAAGATCGTTGCCGAGGTCAAGCAAGCGGCGTGAGCGAGTTGACGCTTACGTAAAGGTTATCTAGAGGCGCACGCACGAACGAAGGAGCGCGATTGCCATGAAGATCCTCGTCCCCGTCAAGCGGGTGATCGATTACAACGTAAAGCCGCGGGTCAAGGCCGACGGCACCGGGGTCGATCTCGCCAACGTCAAGATGAGCATGAACCCGTTCGACGAGATCGCGGTCGAGGAAGCGCTGCGCCTGCGCGAGAAGGGCGCGGCGACCGAGGTGATCGCGGTGTCGGTCGGTCCGGCCAAGGCGACCGAGACGCTGCGCACCGCGCTCGCCATGGGCGCCGACCGCGCGATCCTGGTGCAGACCGATGACGAGGTCGAGCCGCTGGCGGTCGCCAAGATTTTGAAGGCCATCGCCGACGCCGAAGCGCCCGGCCTGGTGATCCTCGGCAAGCAGGCGATCGACGACGATTCGAACCAGACCGGCCAGATGCTCGCCGCGCTGATGGGCCGGCCGCAGGGCACCTTCGCCAACGAAGTGACAGTCGAAGGCGACAGCGTGACCGTAAAGCGCGAGATCGACGGCGGGCTCGAGACGGTGAAGCTGTCGCTCCCAGCGATCGTCACCACCGACCTGCGCCTCAACGAACCGCGCTACGCCTCGCTGCCCAACATCATGAAGGCCAAGTCCAAGCCGCTCGATACCAAGAGCCCGGCCGACTACGGCGTCGACACCGCCCCGCGCCTGAAGACCGTCAAGGTCAACGAGCCGCCGGTGCGCCAGGCCGGCATCAAGGTCGCCGATGTCGACGAGCTGGTCGGCAAGCTCAAAGCCCTCGGCATCGCCTGAGCCTGACCGGAAAGGAATAGAACCATGAAGACTCTCGTTCTGGTCGAGCACGACAACAGCAGCGTCAAGGACGCGACCCTCAGCACCGTCACCGCCGCCGCCAAGCTCGGCGAAGTGCACCTGCTGGTCGCCGGCAAGGGCTGCGCGGGCGTGGCCGATGCCGCCGCCAAGATCGCGGGCGTGGGCAAGGTCCACCTCGCCGACGACGCCGCTTACGAGCATCAGCTGGCCGAAAACCTCGCGCCGTTGATCGTGGACCTGATGGGCCACCACGACGCGTTCCTCGCGCCCGCCACCACCACCGGCAAGAACGTCGCCCCGCGCGTCGCCGCGCTGCTCGACGTGATGCAGGTGTCGGAGATCATCGGCATCGAGGGCGACAAGACCTTCGTCCGCCCGATCTACGCCGGCAACGCGATCGCCACGGTCGAATCGTCCGATCCCAAGCTGGTCATCACCGTGCGCGGGACCGCGTTCGACAAGGCGGCGAGCGAGGGCGGCTCGGGCACCGTCGAAGCCGTCAGCGGCGCGGGGGATGCAGGCCTGTCGACCTTCCAGGGCAGCGAGCTCGCCAAGAGCGAGCGCCCCGAGCTGACCAGCGCCAAGGTGATCGTCTCGGGCGGCCGCGCGCTGAAGGACAGCGAGACTTTCAAGGAACTGATTTTCCCGCTCGCCGACAAGCTCAACGCCGGCGTCGGCGCCAGCCGCGCGGCGGTCGACGCGGGCTACGTGCCGAACGACTTCCAGGTCGGCCAGACCGGCAAGATCGTCGCCCCCGAAGTCTACATCGCGATCGGCATATCGGGCGCCATCCAGCACCTCGCCGGCATGAAGGATTCGAAGACCATCATCGCCATCAACAAGGACGAGGACGCCCCGATCTTCCAGGTCGCGGACATCGGCCTGGTCGGCGACCTGTTCAAGATCGTGCCGGAGCTGACGGGCAAGCTGTAGGCGCGCGCGGTCTCATGTTGGCGCCAACTCTGCTGGGGAACTGATGCGAAGCTCACTTGCGAACACTGCCGTGATGCTCCTGGCCTTGACTGCGACCTCGGCCAACGCGGTTGCGGCGGAGCCCAAGGTGATCGAGCCGAAAGGTCCATGGACGGTCGACTTCGCGGACGAGAGCTGTGCAATCCAGCGCGCCTTCGGATCGGGTGCCGACCTCTATCGCCTGGAGATGCGTCAGTACCAGCCCGATGGTGCGACCGAAGTCATGGTGAGCGGACCATTCCGTGGCCGCGCGAGCAATTTCCAGTATGCGTTCCTGCCCGATGCATCCATGCGTGACATGGGTCCGCCGGAGCTCGGAAAGGCCGGCAACGGCGATGCGGTCATTCGCTTTACCACCGCTTCGATCCGCACTGTCGAGGGCACCGCGGACTACTACAAGCAGGCCAACAACGCGGACGGAAAGAAGGGCGCCGAGCGCGTTCCCATCTGGACGCAGGCGGAGCGCAAGGCCCGCGCGTCCGCCGTCCACGGCCTGACGATCCACGGCTTGTTCTCCCCGGACATCACCTTGCAGACGGGTGACATGGCCAGCGTCATGGGGGTCATGGACAAATGCCTCGATCAACTGGTCGCGGGGTGGAAGCTCGATCCGGCGGCGCAGCGATCCCTGTCCCGCAGGCCGACGCTGCAAGGACACGATCTCGGGCGGAAGGGCTGGAGCGCCCTTGAGGATGTCATGAAGCGAACCAGGTCGGCTCGCACGCGTGTGCTTTTCATGATCGGAGCGGCGGGCGGTATCGAAAGCTGCCGGCTCCTCGGTCCCGCGCAAGGGAGCGCCGAGGGCGCGAAGCTGTGCGAGGTGCTCGGTTCGCAGATGTCTTTCCAGCCCGCGATCGGCGCGGATGGCACACCCGTGGCGAGCTATTTCCTCGACGAGATCAGCATCCGCGTGGTCTCGCCTCGATAGTGATCATCGTGGATGGTGACGCGGGAGGGGAATCAGATCCACTCACGCTGGAGATGTCCCGGAAAGGCGTTGGCGCGCGGTCCATCTTCCCGGCGGTCCAGACGGTGCAACAGGGCCCCGGCTCGGCAATAGTTCGTTCGCGACCGACCACGCGCGCCGTCCACTGACAAAATCCGACATTGTCGCAGCACCTCCCCTTGCTAGAAGGTGCGCCTATGGGGGCCGCTGCCATGATATCGCAAATCGCTGCTGCTGCCGCGCTGTTGTCCGCTCAGGCGAATACGGGTGCTGCACCGCCGGTCGAGCCTTCGGCAATCCTGCGTCCGTCCTCGAACTGGTACGTCGATTACGGCGAGGATTACTGCCGCCTCGCCCGGCAGTTCGGCAAGGATGAACACAAGAGCGTGTTCTACCTCGAGGCTTACGAGCCGAGCAGCGCGTTCAGTCTGGTCGTCGCGGGGCCCGATTTCCGTCCGCTTCCGCGCCAGTCGGTCACCGTGCATTTCGGGCCTGGCGGTCTCGAGCGGACCTCCGAAGGCGCGCCCAAGATCCTGATGGGCGCGTTTCAGGACGGCGTCATGCTCAATCACACGCCCTTGTTCGAGCCGCCGAAACTGGACCCGAAGGCGCCGCCGAGCCCGGACACCTCCCCCACCATCGATCCCGCCAAGGCCAGGTCCATCGAATGGCTCGATGTCAGCCGCGGCAAGAAGTCGCCCGTGCGGCTCGCGCTCGGCCAGATGGGCGGGCCGATCGAAGCGCTCAATGCTTGCACCGACGAGTTGCTCACGCACTGGGGCATCGACCTGACGGCGCACCGCAACCGCGCGACTGCGCCCAAGCCGATCGGCAACCCCGGCGAATGGATTTCTTCGGACGACTATCCGTCCGGACTGTCCGATGCCGGCAGCCAAGGCATCGTCTTCTTTCGGCTGGCGATCGACACGAAGGGCAAAGTGACCAGCTGCCACATCCAGCGAAACACCGGCAGCGATGCCTTCGAGCACGCGATCTGCGACCTGTTCGCCAAGCGCGCGCGTTTCGAACCTGCGCTCGACAAGCAGGGCAACCCGATGGCGTCTTACTGGCGGTCGGAGGTCCGCTTCGTAGCGGGGTGGGGCTAAGCCGCGGTTCCGGGCCTGCGGAAGAGCTGAATCTCCTCCGCACTTCCCGGCAGCGTGGCGAGGCGAGTGGGCTGGAAACCGAGCTTCTCCGCCAGCCTCAGCGATGGCCCGTTCTCCGGCGAGATCATCGCGACGACCTCCCGCTCGCCTTGCTCGCGCGCGAACCAGGCGAGCGCGGCGGTCCTCGCTTCGTGCGCGATGCCCCTGCCGAAGGCGCTTTCCGCCAGGATCCAGCCCGCTTCGGGCTTGTCGTCGAAGTCTCCGCCGAGCCCGCGCCACGAATGGAACACGCCGCAGTTGCCGACGATCTCCTCACCGCCGCGCTCGCGGACCATGAAGGTGCCGTAGCCATAGAGCGACCACGAGCCGGCGTTGCGCAGCAGGCGGGTGAACACGTCGGGCGTGCTCGGCTCCATCGCGCCCAGGTATCGGCGCACCGCGGCGGGTTCCATCATCGCTTCGAGCAGCGGGCGGTCGGCGATGCGCGGGCGCCACAGCTCGAGCCGCTCGGTGACCAGTACAGGCGACTCGCTCACAGCAGCGTGTCCGCGGCGTGGATCGCGACGCCGGCGAGGCCGCCGACGATGGTGCCGTTGAGGCGGATGAACTGCAGGTCGCGGCCGACCGCGCCTTCGATCCGGTCGGTCACCGTGCGCGCGTCCCAGCGCCGCACCGTCTCCGAAACCAGCTGGACAATCTGCCCGCCGTAGCGCGTCGCCACGCCGACCGCGGTGCGGCGGGCGAAGCGGTTCAATTGCAGCTGCATGCGCGGATCGTCGCGCAGCACCCGGCCGAGCTCCGACAGGCTTTCCGCGAGTTGCCCGCCAAGACCGCCGCCCGGGGTGCGCGCGGCCTTGATCAGCGAGGCACGGATACGCTCCCACACCCCGATCCACCACGTCGCGACCGCCGGATTGTCGAGCAGCTCGTTCTTGGTCCGCTCGATCTTGTCGCGCGTTTCGGCGTCGTGCAGCAGGTCATGCGCGAGCTTGGCGAGCCCTTCGTCGAGCTTGCCGCGCAGGGGGTGATCGGGATCGACCAGCACCTCGGCCAGCAGCTTGTAGAGGCCGTCGAGCACCGAGTTGGCGAGCTTCTCGTCGAGGCCGGTCCAGCGCACGAGACCGTTGGCCTTCTCGTGGATCATGTCGCGGATCATGCCCTCGTTCGCCTCGATGGTGAGGCCGGCCCAGCGGATCGCCGAATCGATCAGCGGCAGGTGCCGCCGGTCGGCGATCGCGGCGGTCAGCATCTGGCCGAGCAGCGGTGCGACATCGACCTTGGCGGCGAGCGTCTTGAGACCGCCGCGCACCTGCGTGCCGAGCCGTTCGGGATCGAGCGATTCGAGGAATTCCGCCAGCAGCTCGCCCGCGCCTGCGCGCAGGCGGGCGCCGGTCTCGCCTTGCGAGGGCGCGGCGAGGTATTCGCCCACCGCCTTCGCCAGGTTCATGTCGCGCATCCGCCGAGCGACGACCGTGGGGGTGAGGAAATTGTCCTGCAGGAACGCCGCCATCGTGTCGGCGAAGCGGTCCTTGTTCTCGGGGATGATCGCGGTGTGCGGGATCGGCAGCCCGAGCGGGCGGCGGAACAGCGCGGTGACCGCGAACCAATCGGCGAGGCCGCCGACCATCGCCGCCTCCGCAAAGGCGCGGACGTAGCCGACCACCGGGTGCAGCCCGAGGTAGTGCCCGCTGAGCACGAATAGCCCCGCCATCGCCACCAGCAGCCCGGTGGCGGTGCGGCGCATGGTCCGTGCGCGGTCGGGTATGGCAGCGCCCCCCATGCGGCGCCAACGCGCGGCCGGCGGCGGAGTTTCTCCGCTCACTCGGCCGGAAGGGTGGCGGGGCCGTGCCGGGGCGGGGTCACGAGGTTCTCATCGCCCGGCTTGTAGGTGAGGAAGCGCGTGCGCAGCCAAGGCCCAATGCGCTTCTCGAACCCATCGGCCAGGCTGAAGCCCGCAGGGATCAGCACCAGTGTCAGGATCGTCGACAGGATCAGTCCGCCGATCACCACGATGCCCATCGGCGCGCGCCATGCGCCGTCGCCCGACAGCGATAGCGCGGTCGGCACCATGCCCGCGGTCATCGCGACGGTGGTCATGACGATCGGCTGCGCGCGCTTGTGCCCGGCGTCGATGATCGCGGCCTTCTTGGGCACGCCCTGCGCCATCTCCTCGATCGCGAAGTCGATGAGGAGGATCGAGTTCTTGGCGACGATCCCCAGCAGCATCAGCAGCCCGATGTAGACCGGCATCGAGATCCGTTCGCCGCTCATGGCCAGCGCCAGCACGCCGCCCAATGGCGCGAGCAGGAGCGAGGTCATGTTGACCAGCGGCGAGACGAACCGCTTGTAGAGCAGCACCAGCACCGCGAAGACGAGGAAGATGCCGCTGACCACGGCGATGCCGAAGTTGGTGATCATCTCGGCTTGCCACTTATCCTGACCCACCGGCGCGTTCGAGACGCCCTGCGGCAGCTTCTGCATGATCGGCAGCTTGTGGATGGCCTGCATCACCGGGCCCTTGACCACGCCTTCGCCGAGGTCCGCGCCGACGAACACGCGGCGCGACTGGTTGTAGCGCTGGATCTGGGTCGGGCCGGCACCGAAGCGGATCTCGGCCACACGGCTCAGCGGCACCGAGCCGCCGGCGGTAGTCGGAACGGGCAGGTTCTCGATCGTCGACAGGTCCTGCCGCGATGAGCGCGGAAGCCTTACGCGGATCGGCACCTGGCGATCCGACAACGAGAACTTCGCCGCGTTCTGGTCGATTTCGCCCAAGGTGGCGATGCGGATGGTCTGGCTCAGCGCCGCGGTGGTGACGCCGAGCTGCGCCGCGAGGTCGAGCCGCGGGACGATCACCAGCTCCGGCCGCTGCAGGTCCGCCGCGATGCGCGGCGCGACCACGCCCTTGATGCCGCGCATCTGCTCGACCAGCGTCTGCGCGGTCTTCTCCAGCAGCTCGGAGTTGGAACCCGACAGCATGATCGAGATGTCGCGGCCAGAACCGCCGCCGCCACCGCCGCCGTTCTGCGACTGGAAGCTCACACGCGCGTCGGCGATCTTCTGGAGCTCAGGGGCGAGACGGCGCTCGAAATCGACGCTCTTGGTCGCGCGCTCCTCAGGGTCCTTGAGCGCGGCGTAGAGCGTGGCGTTGCCTTCGCGCACGCTTTCCATCACCCGCTCGACCTCGGGCTGCCGCTCGACGATGGCCGTGACACGGTCGGCAACCGCCGTGGTCTGCTCGAGCGTGGTGCCGGGGACCATTTCGATGGTGACGATGCTGGTATCCTGGTTCTCGTTCGGCTGGAACTGCTGCGGCAGCGTCGCGAGCATGCCGAAGGTCACAATCAGCGCGTAAACACCGAGCAGGAAGGCGAAGAACCGATGGTCCCGCATGCGCGCGCCGAAGCGATCGGCGAAGGTGCGGTACCAGTCGCCGAACGCGCCGAAGAGGCCGAACAGGAAGCGGCAGAACAGCCCCATGAGGTAGGCGAGGCCGAAAGCCACGAACGGGGCGATCAGCACCGCGAGGATCGTCGGGATGATCTTGCCAAGGAGCATGACCGTAAGAACAGCGCCGCCGACTGCGGCCGCAATGACCAGCAGCACCGGCAGGATCGCGATCACCCGGTACCACCACCTCGTCGGAACGCGCTCGATCTGGGCGCGCAGTTCCTGGCTGCGGGTGCCGTCGAGCGTCCAACGCAGGACGTTCATGTAAACGTCCATCGCCCGGCCTTCGCCATGCTCGGCCTGGCCGTGGGCTTTCAGGAAATAGGCGGAGATCATCGGCGTGATGAGGCGCGCGACGGCGAGGCTCATCAGCACCGCGACCACCACCGTAAGGCCGAACGCCTTGAAGAACTGGCCCGACACGCCCGGCATCAGGCCGACCGGCAGGAACACCGCGACGATCGAGAACGTGGTCGCGACCACCGCGAGGCCGATCTCGTCGGCGGCGTCGATCGACGCCTGATAGGCCGATTTGCCCATGCGCATGTGGCGCACGATGTTCTCGATTTCGACGATGGCGTCGTCGACCAGCACCCCCGCGACCAGGCTCAGCGCAAGCAGCGAGAGGAAATTGAGGGTGAACCCGAGCAGGTCCATGAACCAGAAGGTCGGGATGGCCGACAGGGGGATCGCGATCGCGCTGATGATCGTCGCGCGCCAGTCGCGCAGGAACAGGAACACCACCACGATCGCCAGCACCGCGCCTTCCACCAGCGCTTCCATCGAGCTCGAGTACTGGCCCTTGGTGTAGGTCACCTGGGTGAATAGGCGGGTGAAGTGGACCTGCGGGTTGTCCTTCTGGATCTGCTCCAGCTTCTTCATCGCCTCGTCGTAGACGGTGACGTCGGAAGCGCCGCGCGCCCGCTCGAAACCGAAGGTGACCACCTCGCGCCCGTGCAGCTTGGCGGTGCGGGTCTTTTCCGAATACCCGTCGGTGACGGTGGCGACATCGGACAGCTTGGCGGTCCGACCGCCCCCAAGGTTGATCCGCGTGTTGCCGAGTTCGTAGGCGCTCTTGGCATTGCCCAGCACACGGACAGACTGGCGCGAACCCCCGATCTCGGCCGAGCCGCCGGCGGCATCGGTGTTGGTGGTGCGTAGCGCCTGGTTGATCGCGCTTGCGGTGACCCCCAGCGACTGCATGCGCGCCGGATCGAGCACCACGCTGATCTCGCGGTCCACGCCGCCGGCGCGGCTAACCGTGGCCATGCCGTCGATCGACAGCAGTTCCTTCGACACGGTGTCGTCGATGAACCAGCTCAGTTGCTCGATCGTCATGTCGTCGGCGCTGACCGCGAAGTAGGCGATCGAGCCGCCGCCACCAGCCTCGACCTTGAACACGCGCGGCTCGAGGATACCGTCGGGCAGATCGCTGCGGGTCTGGTCGACGGCGTTCTTCACCTCGTTGACCGCTTCGTCGATGTCGGTGCCGATGGAGAACTGCACCATCGTCTGCGAATTGCCCTCGGCTGCGGTCGAGGAGATTTCCTCCACCCCGCTGATCGAGCGGGCCGCCGCCTCCACCTTCTGGGTGATCTGCGTCTCGATCTCGGTCGGCGCGGCGCCAGGCTGCGAGATGGAAACGATCACGGCCGGGAATTCGACGTCCGGCATCTGGTTCACGTCCATGCGGATGAACGAGACGATGCCGGCGATACACAGGCCGATGAAAAACACGATCGGAATGACCGGGTTGCGGATCGACCAGGCCGAGATGTTGCGGAAGTTCATGACGGTACCTTCGCGCCTACTTGGCGCGCTGCGGCTTGACCTTGTCGCCATCGGCGAGGAAGCCGCCGGCGCGCAGCACGACGCGCTCGGTGCCGGCGAGACCCTCGGTCACCGCGACCCCCTCGGCAGTCACGATACCGGTCTTGACCGCACGGCGGTGAGCCTTGTTGTCGCTCCCGACAACGTAAACGAAGCGGCCCTTGTCGTCCGACTGGATCGCGGATTCGGGCAACAGCGGCGCGACGATGGTGCCGCTGTTGAGCACCGCCGAGGCAAACCCGCCCGGGCGCAGGCCCGGCGCGTAGGCGAGCGCGATGCGCGCTTCGCCCTGGCGGCTGGTCTGGTCGATCGTCGGGCTGATCTGCCAGATGTGCCCGGTATAGCTCTTGTCGCTCGAGACGGGCGTGACGGTCGCGCTTTGTCCGACCGATACCTTGGCCAGGTCTTCCTCGCTGAGCTTGGCCGCCAGTTCCATCTCGCCGCCCTGGGCGATGGTGAACAGCGGCGCGCCGCCCGCGCCGACCGTCTGCCCCGGCTCGACCGCACGAGTCAGGATCAGGCCCGACGACGGAGCGTAGATATTGAGCCGGGCGGTGCGCGCCTGCAGTTCGCCGAGCGTGGCGCGGGCGACGCTGACGCGGCTGCGCGCGGCGTCGCGGGTCGCGGTCAGGCGATCGACGTCGGCCTTCGAGATGAACCCGCGATCGACCAGCTTGAGCGCGCGGTCGAGATTGGCCTGAGCCAGATTGAGGTCGGCCTGGGCAACGCCGATCTGGGCGCGCGCGCCCTCGATCTGCTGGACCTGCACCGAGCGGTCGATGGTGACCAGAACCTGGCCCTGGCGCACCCATTGGCCCTCGTCGACCGGGACCGAGACCACGCGGCCGCCTTCGCCCACCGAGCCCACCGGCAGCTCGCGCTTGGCGGTGAGCGTGCCGGTCGCCTGGATCGTACCCGCGATCGTCGTGCGGCCCGGCGTCACCACCGACACCAGCGGGACCTGGTCGGCGTCCGTGGAGGCAGCGAACGGGTCGTCATCGTCCTTCCCGCTCAACAGGAAGAACGCCGCGACCAGCGCAATGGCCGCGACCAGCGCGATGATGGCGTACTTGCGCCGCTTGGGGGATGCATCCTCGCCGGGCACGGCCGACAGATCGGCGTCGCCTTCGAGCGGATAGCGCTCCCCATCCTGCGCTTCGAGAGTGGTCTCGTAATTCATCCGATTGCCTTGGCCCCCCAACGGGCGGCATGTGTGTTACGCGCATAAAGCACCGCGCGCAAGAAGCAGCCGTTCATAGACGTGGCTTAGGATGAGGGCAATCGGCCCCTCGACCGGCGCGCGAGCACGCCCGACGAAGTGCGCCTTTTGAGTAACGGCCGTCAGGCTTGCGGGCGGACCTTCCAGACGAGCCAGCCGTCGTGCGCCTTGGCCGGGACCGGTTCGAGCCAGGCCGGCGCATGGCCGGCGAGCAACCGCGCGGCGAGCCCGCCGGGGGCGTCGTGCGCGTAGTTCTGCGGCTCGGGCACCGTCGAACACATGGCGACGTAATCGACCTTGTGCCCGGTGACGATCGCGTGCGCTTTCGCATCATCGCCGATGAAGGCGCGGATCACGGTGCCGAGCAGCGGCGCGCGGTGATGGCCAGTCGACAGCACCTGGTGGCGCGTATCCAGCAGGATCAGCGGACCGACGTCGACCGGCGCCAGCACCGTTCCGGCGGGCAGGGCGGCGAGGGTCCGCGGCGGGGTGCTGTTGCTGCATTCGCCCGGCGCGGGCGCGTGGCCGTTGCCGCCGCTGCTCTGCGCCTGACCGGGGACCGCGCTCACCAGCAGCAGCGCGGGGGCGGCGGGGACCAACGCGATCGCCATCCCGCCATAGACCATCGCCTTTTTCATCGGACGCTTGAGATAGCGCGCGCTGCGCAGCCATTCGCGCAGCTGCCAGCCCAACGGGATCGCCGCCAGCGCCCCCGCGACCGCGCCGGCGCGCGAGACCATGATGCTGATCGCGAACGCGGCAAGCAGCAGCAGGGTGTAGTCGATCCACCACAGGCGCAGCCAGCTCGTCGAACGGCCGGCGAGCTTGACGCACGCGCTGATGGCGATCGCCGGCGGCAGCACGGTCTGCAGCATCATCGGCACCCGCTGGTGCCAGATCGGCATGCCCTCATCGATATTGTTCAGCCACATCGTGCGCACCAGCGGATCGACCGCCGAGAAGGCGCCGGTGGCGCACTGCGGCGCGCCCATCAGCAGGATGCCCACGCCGCCCGCCGCGGCAAGGCCGAGCATGGCGAATACGGCAGCGCGCGGTTGCGGCTCGAGCATGCCGCCGACGGTCACCGCGAACGCGGCCCAGGCGAAGATCGCGATGTGCAGCGGCGTGATCGCGTCGCACGCGGCGATCGCGGTGCTGGTCCCGTGCGTCGCGAGATAAAGCACGGCCGATACC
>JAEWKG010000246.1 GCA_023386135.1 Pseudomonadota bacterium
TGTCAGTTGTCTCTGTCGTGGTGCCGGCGCAGTTCGCGCGGGAGGGTCCCGTCGTCGTGTCCGCTTTCGGGCGTGGGAAGCGGCTGGAGGTTGGCATCGACCTCGCCGCCCTCGTTGCCCTCGATCCCGTCGAAGTACTTCGCGATCGCGGCCTCGAGTTCAGCGATCTGGAAGGGCTGGCCGCTGGTCTTGGTCAGCGGCTTCGCATCGACGAGGAACTGGTCGCGCAGCACGGTCTTGAACTGGCCGGTGTTCATCTCCGGCACCAGCACGTGATCGAACCCGCGCAGGAGATCGCCGAGGTTGGCGGGGAGCGGCCAGATGTGGCGGACGTGGATGTGGCTCACGTCCATGCCGCGATTGCGCGCGCGGCGGACCGCCTGGTGGATCGGGCCGAAAGTGCTACCCCAACCGACGACCGCGAGCGTGCCGGAGGTTTCGCCCAAGCACACGTCCTGATCGGGCACCGAGACGCGGTCGATCTTGTCCTTACGCGCGTCGGTCATCGCTTGGTGGTTGGACGGCGAATAATCGATGTGGCCGGTGTCGACCGCCTTCTCGATGCCGCCGATGCGGTGCATCAGGCCGGGCGTGCCGGGCTTGATCCACGGGCGCGCACCCTTGGCGTCGCGCTTGTATGGGAGCAGGTTCTCGCCATCGTTGCGTTCTTCGAGGAAGGTCACCGGGAACGGGGTGTAGCTCGCCGGGTCGGGCACCTTCCACGGCTCGGCGGCATTGGCGATGTAGCCGTCGGTCAGCAGCATCACCGGGGTCATGTACTGAACCGCGATGCGGCACGCCTCGATCGCGCACTCGAAGGCGTCGCCCGGGCTGCGCGCGGCGACCACCGGCATCGGCGCGTCGCCGTTGCGGCCGTAGACTGCCTGGTAGAGATCGCTCTGCTCGGTCTTGGTCGGCAGGCCGGTGGAAGGCCCGCCGCGCTGCGAGTTGACGATCACCAGCGGCAGCTCGGTCATGATCGCGAGGCCCATTGCTTCGCCCTTCAAGGCTATGCCCGGGCCCGACGACGAGGTGACGCCGAGCTGCCCTGCATAGCTCGCGCCGATCGCGGCACAGATCGCGGCGATCTCGTCCTCCGCCTGGAAGGTGGTGACGCCGAACTCCTTAAGCCGCGCGAGGTGATGCAGGATCGCCGAGGCAGGGGTGATCGGATAGCCGCCGAAGAACATCGGCAGCTCGGCGAGCTGCGCACCGGCGACGAGACCGAGGCTGATCGCCTCCGCCCCGGTGATCGTGCGGTAAAGCCCCGGAGCGCTCTCGACCGGCTCGACATGAAGCTGCTTGAGCGGCCCGGACAGCTCGGCCGTCTCACCGTAAGCATGCCCGGCATCGAGCGCGGCGATGTTGGCCCCGGCGAGCTCGGGCTTGCCCTTGAACTTCGCGTTCAACCAGTCGTGGATCGGCCCGCGCGGACGGTCGAACATCCATAGCGCGAGGCCCAGCGTCCACATGTTCTTGCAGCGCAGCGCGTCCTTGTTGCCGAGGCCAAACGGCTTGACCGCCTCGACCGTCTGCGCGCTGATGTCGAACGCCAGCACCTGCCACTTGGCGAGGGAGCCATCCTCCAGCGGATTGGCGGCGTACTTCGCTTTTTCGAGGTTGCGCTTGGTGAATTCGCCGGTGTCGGCGATCACCAGCCCGCCCGGCTTGAGCGCCTGAAGGTTGGTCTTGAGCGCCGCCGGGTTCATCGCCACCAGCACGTCGGGCGCGTCGCCGGCGGTCTCGATCGCGGTCGAGCCGAAGTTGATCTGGAACGCCGAGACGCCGAACAGCGTGCCCTGCGGCGCGCGGATCTCGGCGGGGAAATCGGGGAAGGTCGCGAGATCGTTGCCGGCGAGCGCGGTCGACAGGGTGAATTGCCCGCCGGTGAGCTGCATGCCGTCGCCGGAATCGCCAGCGAAGCGAACCACTACGGCTTCGGGGTTTTCCGGGTTGGCGGAGTTTTGCGACCGCTCGGCGGCTAGAGTTGCCATGAAGTATCCTTGTCGCGCGCCTCCAAGCGGCGCCGTGCACGCTGGCAGCTAGGCAGCGGTGGTATCACTCTCAACCAAGTTTTTCTCCTCAGGGAGGAAAATGTCGAGTGGAAAAGCGCCCGCTGCGCGCTAATCATCCTGAAACGCAACCGATCGCGAAAAGGGACCGAGCATGGCCGATACCGAACACTACGTGCGCGACGATGTGCGCGGCTTTCTCGCGATGCTCGAGCAGCTCGGCGGGCCGCAGATGGACGAAATCCCCATCGATCAGGCGCGCGCCGGGTACGTGGCGATGAAGTCGCTCGCCGAGGTCGACCCGAAGCCGCTGGCGGTGGTGCGCGATCTCACCTGCCCGGGCCCAGCGGGCGACATACCGCTGCGGCTCTACGATGCGCAGGAGCATCGCGCGCCCGGGCCGGTGGTGATGTTCTACCACGGCGGCGGGTTCACCATCGGTGACCTCGACACCCACGATTCCTTCTGCACCGAACTGGCCGCCGGTCTCGATCTGCCGGTGGTGGCCGTGCACTACCGCCTGGCGCCCGAGCATCCCTTTCCCGCCGCGCCGGAGGACTGCGAGGCCGCGACCCGCTGGGTGG
>JAEWKG010000083.1 GCA_023386135.1 Pseudomonadota bacterium
TCGACATCCAGGGCGTGCAGATCCGCAAGACCGATCCGCCCAAGGAAGTCGAGGAGGCGTTCAAGGACGTTTCCGCCGCGCAGCAGGACGCCGACGCCGAGGTCAACCGCGCCGAGGCCTACGCCCAGCAGATTCTTGCCCGCGCGCAAGGCGACGCCGCCTCGTTCGACAAGATCTACGCCCAGTACAAGCTGGCGCCCGAGGTGACCAAGCGGCGCCTCTATTACGAGACCATGGAGCGTGTCCTGCGCCAGAACGACAAGACCGTGATCGAGGCGCCGGGCGTGCAGTCCTACCTGCCGCTTCCCGAGCTCAAGCGCGGCACCCCGCCGACGCCGGCCACTCCGTCGGGAGGCCAGTGATGGAGAGCTTCTGGCAGACCCATCGCGCCTCGCTGTTCGCGGTCGCCGCGGCGATCGTGGTGCTGATGATGACGCTCATCGTCGTGCCGGAACGGCAGCAGGCGGTGATCACCCGCGGCGGCGAGCCCGTGGCGGTGATCAACCGGTTCAAGCCCAACACGCCGTTCGGCGAGACTGGCGCGGGCGTGTGGTACCGCATCCCCGGCGTCGACCGCGTCACCTACATCGACAAGCGGGTGATGGACGTGGACATGGAGCCGCAGACGGTGCTCTCCACCGACCAGCTGCGCCTCAACGTCGATGCCTACGCGCGCTACCGGATCATCGACCCGGTCAAGATGGTGCAGACCGCGCGCAACCAGGAAACGGTCGAGAGCCAGCTCTCCTCGATCCTCTCCTCGGTGGTGCGGCAGGAGCTTGGCCGCCGCAGCTTCGCTTCGCTGCTGACTGCGGAACGCGGTACGACGATGGCCAACATCCGCACCAAGCTCGACGCGCAGGCGCGCAAGTACGGCGCGCAGGTGATCGACGTGCGGATCAAGCGCGCCGACCTTCCGGACGGCACCCCGCTCGATTCCGCGTTCCGGCGCATGCAGAGCGCGCGCCAGCAGGAAGCGGCGACCTTGCGCGCGCAGGGGCAGAAGAACGGCCAGATCATCCGCGCCGAAGCGGAAGCCGAAGCGGCGAAGATCTACGCCGCGGCCTATGGCAAGGACCCGCAGTTCTACGACTTCTATCGCGCCATGCAGAGCTACGACACGACCTTCGCGCCCGATTCCAAGACCTCGAGCACGATCATCCTGTCGCCCGACAACGAGTATCTGAAGCAGTTCCGCGGAAAGCCCTGAGCTGAGGGCCCGGCGTTAAAGCGCGGTTCAGACCCGCAGGCGTGAATCCGCGCCCGAAAGACAAGTGGGGAACACGGCGGCGGCGCAATCGCTTGCCGCTTCGAAGAGGAAGCAAAGGACGTATGCGCGTGCGATACTCGTATGGATTGACTTCGGCCCTACTGGTGGGCGGCGCCGCGATCTCGCTGATCACCGGAAACCCCGCCGGTGCGCAGGTTGCGCAGAACGACGATAGCCAGATGGCCCGCGTGGTGCCCCGCGCCGGCGCGCCGGAGAGCTTCGCCGACCTGACCGCCCAGCTCCAGCCGGCGGTGGTCAACATTTCCACCCGCCAGCGCATCCAGGTGCAGGCACAGCAGAATCCGTTCGCCGGCACCCCCTTCGAAGGGCTGTTCGGCGGCCAGGGCGGCGGCTCCGCCCAGCCGACCACGCGCGAAGCGCAGTCGCTCGGCTCGGGCTTCCTGATCTCGGCCGACGGCTATGTGGTCACCAACAACCACGTGATCGCGCCGCAGGGCAATGGCGAGGTGGAGGAGATCACCGTCACCACCACCGACGGTACCGAATACCCAGCCAAGCTGATCGGCAACGACAGCGCCTCGGACTTGGCAGTGCTCAAGATCAGCGCGCCCAAAGCCTTCCCCTTCGTCAAGTTCGGCGATTCGGCCCACGCCCGCGTCGGCGACTGGGTGATCGCGATCGGCAATCCGTTCGCCCTCGGCGGCACCGTCACCAGCGGGATCGTCTCGGCGGTCTATCGCGCCACCGGCACCGGCAGCGCCTACGACCGCTACATCCAGACCGACGCCAGCATCAACCGCGGCAACTCGGGCGGTCCGCTGTTCGACATGCAGGGCAACGTGATCGGCATCAACAACGCGATCTTCTCGCCCACCGGCGGCAGCGTCGGCATCGGCTTTGCCATCCCTGCCGAGATCGCCGCGCCGATCGTCGACAAGCTGCGCACCGGGCAGGAAATCACCCGCGGCTACCTCGGCGTGTCGCTGCAGCCGGTGGCGGGCGACCTCGCGGATTCGCTCAACCTGCCGCAGAACCACGGCGAGTTCGTGCAGACCGTCGAGCCGGGCCAAGGCGCCGACAAGGCGGGCATCAAGCCG
The DNA here is from genome assembly GCA_023386135.1 of Pseudomonadota bacterium. Classification (GTDB taxonomy): domain Bacteria; phylum Pseudomonadota; class Alphaproteobacteria; order Sphingomonadales; family Sphingomonadaceae; genus Tsuneonella. The sequence goes on from JAEWKG010000083.1 coordinate 2,329, forward strand.
GGCGACGTGGTCACTCGGGTGGGCGACAAGGAGGTCACGAGCGACCAGACGCTGTCGTTCATCGTCGCCAACATCGCGCCCGGCACCCGCGTGCCGATCGAACTGTTCCGCGACGGCGAGCGGCGCACCGTCACCGTCACCGTCGGCAAGCGGCCGAGCGACGAGGAACTCGCGCAGTCGCAGCTGTTCAACGGCAACCGCCAGCGCGACACCGACAAGACGCCGGGCCGCGACGGTAGTGCGCTAACCCAGAACCTGGGCTTGCAGATCTCGCCGATGACGCCGCGCTTCGCGCAGCAGCTCGGCGTGTCGGCCGAGACGGGCGGGCTGGTGATCCTCGACGTCGATCCGAGTTCCGACGCCGGGCAGAAGGGCATCCAGCCGGGCGACATCGTGATCAGCGCCAATTACAAGGGCGTCGACACGGTGGACCAGCTCAACTCGATCGTCGGCGCGGCCAAGTCGGCCGGGCGGGCGACTGTCCTGCTGCGCATCCAGCGCCGCGGCCAGCCGCTGACCTACGTGCCGGTGCGCGTCCGCTAAGGGCAGGCACGCCGAACACGGAATGACGCTGCGGCTACCCTTCGGGGGATATACGATCGACTGGACCGAGGCGGCGCACGCACTCGTGTTCGCCGGCGTCGCGCTGGCGCTCGCGGCGGTGGTGCACCGCATGGTGTTCGCGTTGCTCGCCCGCGTGGCGGCGCGGACGCATACTCCGGTCGACGGGCTGGTGCTCGAACGCCTGCGCGCGCCGACGCGGTGGGCGGCTGCGGCGATCGCGCTGTCGCTGACGGCGCAAGGCGACGCGTGGGTGGCGTATCTATGGGGCGCGGTGGCGAAGTTCGTGGTGCCGGCGCTGGTCGGGTGGATGGCCTACAGCCTCGTGGTCGCCTTCTCCGCGGCGCTCGAGCACCGGGCCGAAGTCTCGACCGACCTCGCCGCCGCGCGCAGCCGACGCACGCGCATCGCCATCCTGTCGCGCACCGCGACGTTCCTGATTGTGTTCCTCACGGTCGGGCTAGTGCTGTTCCAGCTTCCGGGAGTGAAGCAGGTCGGCGTCACGCTGCTCGCTTCCGCCGGACTTGCCGCTCTGGCCGTAGGCGCGGCGGCCCAGCCGGCGCTCAAGTCGCTCATCGCCGGGCTGCAGATGGCGCTCACCGCGCCGCTGCGGCTCGGCGACCAGGTGGTGATCGACGGTTTCAGCGGACGGGTGGAGGACATCCGCATGAGCTATGTCGTCCTGCGCATGTGGGACGAGCGCGCGGCGATCGTGCCGACCAGCCGCTTCCTCGAGAACAGCTTCGAGAACTGGACTCGCGCCAATGAACTCCTCACCGGCCCGGTGTTCCTCCATCTCGATCCCGGGGCCGAAGTCGCCCCGATCCGCGCCGAGTTCGAACGGTTCCTCGCCCAGCAGACGCAGTGGGACCACCGCACCGGCACACTCTACGTTACCGACAGCCGCCCCGGCTCGATGGAGCTGCGGCTGGCGATGAGCGCCGCCACCGTCGGCGAACTGTTCGAGCTGCGCAGCGCGGTGCGCGAGCACATGCTCGGCTGGTTGCAGCGCGAGATGCCGGCCGCGCTGCTCCACGCGAACGGCGCACCCGACGCGGGGACCGCCGCCTAGTCGTCCTTGCGTTCGGCCGCGGGCGCCGGGGCGTGCTTGTACTCGCGGGTCGGCGCGACCATCCCTTCGCTGATGAAGCCGATCGGAGTGCCGGTCTCGGCCGCACGCTTCTTCAATTCGCCGCGCAGCTTCTTGTACTCTTCCTCCATCTCCGGCGTCACCGTGGCGCGCGAATCCTCGAGCGCATCGGCGAAGTCGGCAGCGTTGACTTCCTGCACGTCGCCGCCCGCGCGGCGTAACGCGTTGAGGCCAGCGCGGCGGACCACGTCTTCGAGATCGGCGCCGGTGAAGCGCTCGGTGTCGGCGGCGATCTTGCCGAGGTCGACATCCTTGGCGAGCGGCATGTCGCGGGTGTGGATGCCGAGGATGATCGCGCGGCCCGCCTTGTCGGGCGTGCCGACATAGACCAGCTCGTCGAACCGGCCCGGCCGCAGCAGCGCGGGATCGACCAGCGTCGGGCGGTTGGTCGCGCCGATCACCACCACCGACTGCAGTTCCTCGAGCCCGTCCATCTCGGCGAGGATGGTGTTGACCACCCGCCCGGTTACCGCCGGCTCGCCGATCCCGGTGCCGCGCGCGGGCACCAGGCTGTCGATCTCGTCGATGAAGATGACGCACGGGGAGACCGCGCGGGCGCGCTGGAACAGGCGCGCGATCTGCTGCTCGCTTTCGCCGTACCACTTGGAGAGCAGGTCCGAGCTCTTCATCGAGATGAAGTTCGCCTCCGCCTCCTTGGCGACCGCCTTGGCCAGCAGCGTCTTGCCGGTGCCCGGCGGGCCATAGAGCAGGAAGCCCTTGGCCGGCCGGATACCCAGGCGAAGAAAGGCGTCGGGATTTTTGAGCGGAAGTTCGACACCCTCGCGCAGTTTCTCGGTGGCTTCGGTGAGGCCGCCGATGTCCTTCCACCCCACATTGGGCACCTGCACCATCACCTCGCGCATCGCGCTCGGCTGGACGCGCTTGAGCGCCGCGAAGAAGTCCTCGCGGGTGACCATCAGGTCGGCGAGGACCTCGGGCGGGATTTCGCGCGCGTCGAGGTCCAGTCGCGGCATAATCCGCCGCACCGCCTCGATCGCCGCCTCGCGGGCAAGCGCGGCGATGTCGGCACCGACGAAGCCGTGGGTGGTCCGCGCCAACTCGTCGAGGTCGACCTTTTCGCCCAGCGGCATGCCGCGGGTGTGGATGGCGAGGATTTCGCGCCGCCCGCTCTCGTCGGGGACGCCAATGACGATCTCGCGGTCGAACCGGCCGGGCCGGCGCAGCGCCTCGTCGATCGCGTCGGGCCGATTGGTGGCGGCGATGACGACGATGTTCGAACGCGCCTCCAGCCCATCCATCAGAGTCAGGAGCTGGGCGACCAGGCGCTTTTCCGCCTCGCCCGCGACCTGGCTGCGCTTGGGCGCGATCGAATCGATCTCGTCGATGAAGATGATCGCGGGGGCAGACTTGCTCGCCTCCTCGAACACCTCGCGCAGGCGCTTCTCGCTCTCGCCGTAGCCCGAGCCCATGATCTCGGGCCCGTTGATGGTGAAGAACGTCGCGTCGCTTTCGTTGGCGACCGCCTGGGCGAGGCGGGTCTTGCCGGTCCCCGGCGGGCCGTGGAGGAGCACGCCTTTCGGCGGATCGACGCCGAGGCGGGTGAACAGCTCGGGGTAGCGCAGCGGCAGCTCGACCATCTCGCGCAGCTGCTGGATAGTGTCGCCGATCCCGCCGACGTCGTCGTAGTTGACCACTGCGCGGCCGTCGCGCGGCTCCTCGAAGTCGCTGCGCAGCTCGACCTCGGTGTTCTCGTCGATGCAGACGATGCCCTTGGGAGTGGTCGAGACCACCGACAGGCGGATCTGGGTCAGCGCATAGGCCGGGGCGTTGAACATGCGGCGCACTTCGGGCGGCATGTTCTGCACCGTCTGGTGCCCGGTGGTCGCGACGATGTCGCCCGCGACCAGCGGCTTCTTGAAGAAGTTGCGCTTCAGCGCCTCGCCGGGGCCCTGCAGATGCATCTCGCGCTGCGCGGGGGCGAATACCACGCGGGTCGCGGGGCGCGCCTCGGCGGGCCGAATCGTGACATGCTCCCCCGATGCAGTGTCGGCGTTGCTGCGTTGCAGGCCGTCCAGCCGCACGACTTCGAGCGTCTGGTCCTCGTCATAGGCGTGGACCGCGATCGCCGCGGTGGTGCGCTTCCCGACGACCTCCACCACATCGCCCTCGGTGATGCCGAGCGCCTGGAACACACTGCGCGGCATGCGCGCGATGCCCTGACCGCTCTCTTCCTGGCGAGCCGCCGCTACCGGCAGCCTCACCGTATTGCCCGTCCCGTCTTGCACGTCCGCATCGGCCATCTGTCGCGGCCCTCCTGTCGTATTGTCGTTCGGGTCATCAGCTAGGAAGCGTGCCCCGCTTTGCCAATGAACGGCGGCGCAATCGGTGCCCCGCACTGAGGCGGCGTCGCCCGCGAGGAGACGAAAAAAAGGCCCGGCGGATGAACCGGCCGGGCCTTGGAAGTCTTGGGAGAGGATGCCTGAAAGGCAGGGCGACATATGCGGACGGGTCGGTTTTTGTGCAAGTGCGAAAAAAACATGGGCGGTTGCAGAATTTGCATGTCTTCCAACACATCACTGTTTCTAGGCACTTTTTCCGGGAGTGGTGCAAATCGGTTGCAACAAGGGATGTTGCAACGCCGCGAAAAGCGGGTTCGTGACACGGACGTACCGCCGTTCTAGAGGAAGCCGCGATGAACAAGCTTTACCCCGACGCCGCCGCCGCCCTCGATGGACTTCTTCGCGATGGACTGCTGATCGCCAGTGGCGGCTTCGGCCTGTGCGGCGTGCCCGAGCGGCTGATCGACGCCATCCGCGACAGCGGCGTCAAGGTCCTGACCTTCTGCTCCAACAACGCCGGTATCGACAACGAGGGCATCGGCAAGCTGCTGCGCACCAAGCAGGTCGCCAAGATGATCTCCAGCTACGTCGGCGAGAACAAGGAATTCGAACGCCAGTACCTCGCGGGCGAGCTCGAGGTCGAGTTCTGTCCGCAGGGCACGCTGGCTGAGCGCATGCGCGCCGGCGGCGCGGGCATTCCCGGTTTCTACACCAAGACCGGCGTCGGCACGAAAGTGGCCGAGGGCAAGGAAGTGAAGTCGTTCAACGGCGAGGACTACATTCTCGAGCACGGCATCTTCGCCGACCTTGCCATCGTCAAGGCATGGAAGGCCGACGAGACCGGCAACCTTGTGTTCCGCAAGACCGCGCGCAACTTCAACCTTCCCGCCGCGACGTGCGGCAAGGTCTGCGTGGTGGAAGTGGAGGAAGTGGTGCCCGCGGGCAGCCTCGAGCCCGACTGCATCCACCTGCCCGGGGTGTACGTCCAGCGGATGATCGTCGGCGCGCCCTACGACAAGAAGATCGAGTTCCGCACCGTTCGCGAGCGAGTAGCCGCCTGATGCAGGCCCGCGCGCTGCTGCCGGCATGCGCGCTCGCAGCGGCGCTGCCGCTGCTCTCCGGCTGCGTCGCCGCGGCCATCCCGGTGCTCGCCGCGGGCGGGATGCTCAGGACCCAGGTCGATCCGGGTGAGGCGCACCCGGCCGCCACCGGCGAACCGCGGGTGCCGATCGACATCTCCGCCCCCGCGACCGCACAACACGCCGCGACCACGCGCAGCTACACGATGGCCGACGGGACGCGGATGGAGGTGATGACCGGCGCTGCCACCCAGGCCGCCACCGCTGATCATGAACCCGCTCCCGCCGTGACGACGCCCGCGAGCGTGCAAGCCGCCGCCGCGGTGCCAGCGGGCAAGGTCTACACCCTCGCCGACGGTACCCGCGCACAGATCGTCGGCACCACGCTGCCCGCACCAGGCGCTGCCGCCGCCGGTGCCAGCACCGGCGATTTCGCGGGCTACGATCCGTTCTACGCCTTCGCCGACAGCAAGGGCATCGCGCCCGTAGTCGGCGCGGCGCGGCATTCAGCGATGCTCGCCGCCCCGGGCACGCTGGCGCCCGAGACCGCCGAATGCTCGGTCCACCCAGCCGCGGTGCTGATCGACCTCGACCCCGGCAAGGACGTGCTCGACCCCGCGGTCGCCACCCACGCCGACCCGCGCCTCGCCCGCACCCTCGCCGCCTTGCGCGCCGAAGGCATCGCGGTCGCCTGGCTCTCGGGCAACACCGCCGACCAGGCCGGCGCGCTCCGCCGCGCGCTCATGGCGTCGGACCTCGCCCCCGACGGCCGCGACGAGCTGGCGCTGCTGCGCTACCCCCAGGAACGCAAGCAGACCCGCCGCGAGGACCTCGCCAAGGAGTTCTGCGTCGTCGCCATCGCCGGCGACCAGCGCAGCGACTTCGACGAGCTGTTCCAGTACCTCAAGGACCCCGCCGCCGCCGCGTCGCTCGAGCCGCTGATCGGCAACGGCTGGTTCCTCATCCCCCAACCGCTTTCTTAAAAGGATTCTCGATGCCCTGGACCCGTGACGAAATGGCCGCCCGCGCCGCGCGTGAGCTGCGCGACGGGTATTACGTCAATCTCGGCATCGGCATCCCGACGCTGGTCGCCAATTACATTCCCGCCGGCATGCAGGTGACGCTGCAGAGCGAGAACGGCATGCTCGGCATCGGGCCCTTCCCCTACGATCACGAGGTCGATCCCGACCTCATCAACGCGGGCAAGCAGACCATCAGCGAGCTGCCGCACAGCGCCTATTTCGACAGCGCGGCGAGCTTCGCGATGATCCGCGGCGGGCACATCGACCTGACCGTGCTGGGCGCGATGGAGATTTCCGAAGGCGGCGACATCGCCAACTGGATGATCCCCGGCAAGATGATCAAGGGCATGGGCGGGGCGATGGACCTCGTCGCCGGGGTCAAGAAGATCATCGTGGTGATGGAGCACACCGCCAAGGACGGCAGCCCCAAGTTCATCCCCGAATGTACGCTGCCGCTGACGGGGAAGAACGTGATCGACATGGTGATCACCGACCTCGCGGTGTTCCACCGGCCCGACCATTCGAGCCCGTTCAAGCTGATCGAGATGGCGCCGGGAGTGACCGCCGACGAGATCGCCAGCAAGACGACAGCGCGGTACGAGGTTGCGATCGCCGCATGAACATACCGATGCCACGGTGGAAACAGCGCCACGAGAATTTTACAAAGGCGGTTGGCTTGCTGGAAGAGGCCGTCAAGGAACGTGCAAATCGCCCGCTTTCCGATCTGGAAAAAGCTGGGCTGGTTCAACGGTACGAAATCGCATGGGAATTGGGGTGGAAACTGCTCGCAGATTGCTTGCAAGCAGTCGGCCGGGAACTTGATGTCGTGGGTCCCAAACCGGTTATTCGCGCGGCCTTCGCGGCCCGTCTGATCGAGGATGGGCAATCTTGGATCGACGCGACCAATGCGCGAAATGCGCTTTCCCATATTTACAATCAGGCAAGGGCTGACCAGGCAATCGATGAAATCGCATTGGAGTACCTTGCGCTCATGAAGTCATTGGCCGACAAATTGTCGGATGGTGCATGGCTCGAAGATTCAACTGACTGAGCGTGAGCGCACGACGGTTGCGGACGTACTTCGCCGGTTTGGTTCACGGCTGGGGCCGGTCAAAATTTTCGGATCGCGCGCTAGGGGATCGGCGCGAGCCAACTCAGACCTCGATTTAGTCGTGTTTCCCCCCTGTATGCGGAACGATCTGCTCGCGCTGGCGAGTGCCTTTGAGGAAAGCGATCTGCCGATCAACGTGGATTTGCTCGCTTGGGAATCAATCGAGTCGAAGGCTTTACGGGACGAGATTGGGAGGTGGGCGATCACTGCACCCGGATCACGGAGTACTCCATGAACAACGCCGTCTGCCGCCTGACCGGGGCCGAGTTCCCGCTGTTCGCCTTCAGCCACTGCCGCGACGTGGTGGCGGCGGTGAGCAAGGCGGGCGGGTTCGGGGTGCTCGGCGCGACGCGGTTTTCGCCCGAGCAGCTCGAGGAAGAGCTCGCGTGGATCGATGCGCATGTCGATGGCGCGCCCTACGGGGTCGACGTGTTGGTGCCGGAGACGATCGACCCGCGCGTGGCCGGGTTCACCGACAACCGTGCGCGTGCGGCGGCGATCGATCCGAAGTATCCGGAGTTCGCCGCCGGCATTCTCTCGCAGTACGGGATCGAGGCGAGCGCCGAGGTGCCGCAGTTGCGCGAGCGGATGGGCATCACGCCGGAGAACGGCCTCGCCCTGATGGAGGTCGCTTTCCGGCATCCCATTCGCCTGATCGCCAACGCGCTCGGCATCGCGCCGCCGGAGATGCTTGCCGAGGGCAAGCGGCGCGGGGTGCCGGTGGCGGCGCTGGTGGGGGCCAAGGAGCACGCGCTGCGCCAGGCCGAGGCGGGCGTGGACATCATCGTCGCGCAGGGCGGCGAGGCGGGCGGGCACTGCGGCGAGGTCTCGACGCTGGTGCTGATCCCCGAGGTGGTCCGCGCGCTCGGCCAGGCCGGCCACGATACACCAGTGCTGGCGGCGGGCGGGATCATGACGGGCGGGCAGATGGCGGCGATGATGGCCGCCGGCGCGCAAGGGGCGTGGACCGGCAGCGTCTGGCTGGCGACCCCCGAGGCCGAGACCAGCGAGGCATTCCGCGAGAAGATGATCGCCGCGCGCAGCCGCGACACCGTCCGCTCGCGCAGCCGCACCGGCAAGCCCGCGCGCCAGCTCAAGACCGCTTGGCATGAGGCGTGGGATGCGGCGGCCGGCCCCGGCACCCTGCCGATGCCACTGATGGGTATGGTGTCCGAACCCGCTTTCGCCAGGATCGAGCGCGCGGCCGAGGCCGGCAACGGCCACGCGCGCGAGTTGGTCAGCTACTTCGTCGGCCAAGGCGTCGGGATGATCGAGGAGGTGCGTCCGGCACGCGCGGTGGTGCAGGCATTTCGCGAGGAATTCGTCGAAGCGGTCGAGCGGCTCAACGCGACATTTGCTTGATTGCGGAGCACCACCGATCATGCGATTGGCCGTCACGAGAGGCGGTAACATGAACCCCTGGGCTGCATTCCGGTCGCGATTTCTCGACGTTCTCGCATCGATCTACATCTATAACGAGCATCGCGGCTACACCTCGCTCGACCGGGTGCTCGAAGCGGTGCGGGCGCGCTGCTCCGATGATCCGGCGTTCATCGCCCAGGTCGAGAAGCACCGCGCGGACGAGCACAAGCACTACCGCATGTTCCGCCGCTGGTATGAGCTGCAGGGCCGTATGCCGTTGAAGGTCGATCGCACCTGCGGCCACATCGACCACTTCATCCAGCGGGTGTTCGGTTGCACGATCGACGAGCTCGATACCCAGGCGATCGTCGCCGATCGGGCCGCGTTCGAGCAGCTCTGCCGGGTGATCATGCTCACCGAACAGCGCGGCATGCGGCAGGTCGAGATCCTGCTCACCAACCCGCACATTCGCAGCGACAAGGCGCTCAAACGAATCTTCGAGGTGGTCGAGAAGGATGAGCCCGACCATTACCTGCCCTACGAGCGCTGGCTCACCCGCAACGG
>JAEWKG010000093.1 GCA_023386135.1 Pseudomonadota bacterium
CGCTGGCGGTGACGGTGGCGCCCGATGGGCACAGCGCGGACGTGACGCTGCCGGCGGGCGAAGGCGTGGTCGCGGCGCAGGAGCCGTTCGGGCAGTCGCGCTACGATGCCTTGCTCACGCGCCTTGCCGGGCTGCCTCGGACCGAGCGCATCGAACTCGGCCGCTCGCTCGACGGACGCCCGGTGACCGGCATCCGCCTCGGCCACCCGACCGCCCCCGCGCTCGTTGTGCTGCTCGGCCGGCAGCACCCACCGGAAACCACCGGCGCCGTGGCGATGGAAGCGTTTCTCGAAGCGCTGTCGGAGCAGATGCAGGCCGACCCGCGGATCGGCGCGCACATCCAGTTCCTCGCCGTGCCCGAACTCAACCCCGACGGGGTCGCGCGCGGGCACTGGCGCGCCAATCGCGGCGGCGAGGACCTCAACCGCGACTGGGGCGATTTCTCGCAGCCGGAAACGCGCGCGGTGAAGGAGTGGCTCGATGCCCTGCCGGGCTCGGTCCGGCCCGTGGCAATGCTCGACTTCCACTCGACCTGGCGCAACCTGTTCTATGTTCAGGGCGAAGCCGAAACCCCCGCCGCGGAGGAACGCTTCCTCCAGGGCTGGCTCGGCCACCCGGTCGACGGCTACCCCTTCACCATCGAGCGGCGCGACGCCAATCCCGGCTCGGGCACCGCGAAGACCTGGTTCAACCGCTCCTACGCGATCCCGTCCTACACCTACGAAGTCGGCGACGACACACCGGCCGAAGCGACTCGCAGCGCCGCGCACGCGCTCGCCCGCTCGTTCATCGAGCAGCTCGACATCCTGCTGGCCGCGCGGCGCTAGACCCGGCGCTGCGCCACCGCCGGCGGCACCTGCGCCGGCGCATAGCTGCCGGTCACCCGCATCTGGGTCGCGGCGGGATCGATCACCACCGAAAAGCGGATGCCGATCGCATCCTCGCCTTCGAGCCGGACGATCTCGCCCGGCACCCAGCCGATGTGCGGCAGCGCGATCTCGACCCGCGTGCCGGGAAACATCGCCACCCCCGCGCGGGCCTTCATGCCGGTGGAGGAAAGATCTTTGACGGTCAGCGCAAACTCGTCGCATGGACCTTGCAACCGCATTGCAGCGCGCATCAGCACCCTGCGGCGAACCGCCGCGCGCAAGTCGCCGCCATCGCGCGGCAATGGTTCGAGTTGATACACCTGGCCCTCCCCCGCGCTTATCGGGCGATGATGGCGAACGAAGTAGGACGCGCGAACTACGCATCTTCCCTTAGCGACCGCGGGGCACCAATCGAGCCGCCGGTGCGTTGGCAGCGACGTGAAGATCGCCACCTACAACGTCAACGGGGTGAACGGGCGGCTGCCGGTCCTGCTGCGCTGGCTCGAGCAGTCGCAACCCGATGTCGTCGCTCTGCAGGAGCTGAAGGCACCCGACGAAAAGTTCCCCGCCGACCCGATCCGCCAGCTCGGCTACGAGGTCGCCTGGCACGGCCAGAGCCGCTGGAACGGCGTCGCGCTGCTGAGCCGGGTGGGCGAGATCCACGAGACCCGCCGCGGCCTGCCCGGCGATCCAGAGGACGTGCAGAGCCGCTACATCGAGGCGGCGATCAATGGCGTGGTGTTCGGCGGGCTCTACCTCCCCAACGGCAACCCGCGGCCGGGGCCGAAGTTCGATTACAAGCTGAAGTGGTTCGAGCGTCTGACCGCGCATGCAGCCGAGCTCATCGCCAGCGACCTCCCGGTCGTGCTGATGGGCGATTTCAACGTCATGCCGACCGAGAAGGACGTCTACAAACCCGAACGCTGGCTCGACGACGCGCTGTTCGCACCCGAGGTGCGCGCGGCGTGGTTCAAGCTGGTCAACCAGGGCTGGACCGACGCTCTGCGCGCGATGCACCCCGACGAGACGATCTACACCTTCTTCGACTACTTCCGGAACGCTTTCGCGCGCAACGCGGGCCTCCGGATCGACCACTTCCTTCTCAGCCCTTCCCTCAAGCAGCGCCTGCGCGCCGCGGAGGTCGACCGTGAGGCGCGGCGCTGGGAGAAGACCAGCGACCACTGCCCGGTTTGGATTGAGCTGGCTGATCATTAGCCCTCTCCCCTTGAGGGAGAGGGAGGAGCCCGAAGGGCGGAGGGAGAGGGGTTCGCCGCAAAGCGGCGGCTGCGCCGCCGACCCCTCACCCCAACCCTCTCCCGCAAGGGGAGAGGGGGAAGGACTCAAACCATCTTCTCCGGCCGTACGAGACGGTCGAAATCCTCCCCGCTCACCCCGTTCGCCAGCGCCGCTTCGCGCAAGGTCGTGCCCTGCTTGTGCGCCTGCTTGGCGATGGCGGCAGCCTTGTCGTAGCCGATCTCGGGCGCGAGCGCGGTGACCAGCATCAGCGAATTCTCCAGCCCGCGCTGGATGTTGTCGCGGCGCGGTTCGAGGCCCTTGAGCAGGTGCTCGGTGAAGCTGTCGCACGCGTCGCCCAGCAGGCGCACCGAGCGCAGCGCGTTCCACGCCATCACCGGACGATAGGTGTTGAGCTCGAACTGCCCCTGGCTGCCGGCGAAAGTCAGCGCGGCGTCGTTGCCGAACACCTCGATACACACCTGGGTCAGCGCCTCGACCTGGGTTGGGTTGACCTTGCCCGGCATGATCGAGCTGCCAGGCTCGTTCTCGGGCAGCGCCAGCTCGCCGAGCCCGGAACGCGGGCCCGAGCCGAGCAGGCGGATGTCGCCGGCGATCTTGTACAGCCCCGCCGCCAGCGCATTGAGCGCGCCGTGCGCGAACACGAGCGCATCCTGCGCGGCGAGCGCGGCGAACTTGTTGGGCGCGGTGACGAACGGCAGCCCGGTGATGGAGGCGATCTTGGCGGCGACCAATTCGGCGAACCCATCGGGCGCGTTGAGCCCGGTGCCGACCGCGGTGCCGCCCTGCGCCAGCTCGTAGAGACCCGGCAGCGTCAGTTCGATCCGCTCGATCGCCGCTTCCAATTGCGCGGCGTAGCCGGAGAATTCCTGCCCCAGCGTCAGCGGGGTCGCGTCCTGCGTATGCGTGCGGCCAATCTTGACGATGTCGTCCCACTGCTCGGCCTTCCCCGCAAGGTCGGCGTGCATCGCCTTCAGCGCGGGCAGCAGGTGCCGCACGATCTCGCCCGCCACCGCGACGTGGATCGCGCTCGGGAAGGTGTCGTTCGAGCTCTGGCTCATGTTGACGTGATCGTTCGGATGGACCGGCGTCTTCGAGCCGACCTCGCCGCCGAGGAGCTGGATCGCGCGGTTGGCGATCACCTCGTTGGCGTTCATGTTCGACTGGGTGCCCGAGCCGGTCTGCCACACCACCAGGGGAAACTCGCCGTCGAGCTTGCCGTCAATGACCTCCTGCGCCGCCGAGATGACCGACTCCGCCAACTTGTCGTCCAACACCCCCAACTCGCGATTGGCCTCCGCCGCCGCGCGCTTGATCGTACCGAGCGCGCGGATAAGCGGCACCGGCATCGTCTCGCCGCCGATGCGGAAGTTCTGCAAGCTGCGCTGGGTTTGCGCGCCCCACAAGTGATCGGCCGGCACCGCGATGGGGCCGAAGGTGTCGCTCTCGGTACGGGTGGTCATGTCGGGCATCTGGGCCTCTCGAAGCAAAGGCGCAAGGCGGGTTCCGACGCGGTCCGCCCCCACCAACCGTCGTCATGCTGAACTCGTTTCAGCATCCATCCCTCCTCCCGCGCCGGCAGTGCGAATTGGCACAATGGACCCTGAGCCAAGCTCAGGGTGACGAGTGAAAACGAGTAAGTGGCGGAACACCGAAGTTCACACACCTGTCACGCTTGTCACGGTGTCCTGGGCGGAAATTCCGCCACCCTCCCGCACTGCCTCGGGAAACATCGCCCGCGCCCACGGAGCGCGCTCCACCAGCAGCGCGATCAGGCGCGCCTGGTCGAGCGCGCGGGCATCGCGCAGCGCCGCGTCCCACTCGCGCGCGAACTCCGCATCGCGCGTGCGGAAATGGTAGGCCGAGCGCCGCGACATTCCCACCCGCGCAGTTGCATTCCGCACGTCGCACCCGTCGCGCAGCAGCTTCAGGAAAGCCCGCCGCCGCAATGGGGTCCAGCCGTCGGTGCGGGGTTTGCGGGACCGTTCGTAGTTCGTTGCCATGATTACTGCTCCGTTCGTGATCAAGCGAAGCAGGACCGTTATGCATGAAGGGGCGTGTAGGAAAACGATTACGTGTGACGAAAGCCGCCGGTCTGCAAACGACCCATTGCGGACATTCAGGAATGGCCGCATAATTCCGACGTGAAGAAGAAGCCGCCCAAGTCACCCCCGGAGAAGAAGGCGCTCAGCCTCAAGAAGGACTGCCGGAACACCTATGGTAGCAACCAAAAAGCTGCTCGGAAGGCCATACCTCTTAGGAAGGCAAAGGAAAGCCGGCGGGTGCGGCACAAGAACAACCAGGCGATCTCTAAGGTCGAACAGCTGGACGATGCGGCGCTGGATCTTGTGGAAAGCTCTGCACGACTGAATGTCGATCGGCGCGGTGGGTGGACTAAGGGACCTGACGAGCCGCTTGGGGTTGTAATTGAGCGACAGGCGTGGGCACGCGAACATCGAGCAGGAAGAAAGCTTCGCTCGCGGTTCGGCTACTCAAGCGGCAGCTGACCACCCAATGTCGGACATTCAGACCGTCACGATCTCAGCCATAAGCAGCCGTGGCTCCGGACGCCTCACCCCCGCCCGCGATAGCTCGCGACACCCTGCTCGGGCACCCATAGCCCCTCCGGCGGCGCGCCGGTTTGCCAGAACACGTCGATCGGGATGCCGCCGCGCGGGTACCAGTAGCCGCCGATGCGCAGCCACTTCGGGCGCATCTCGTCGGCGAGGCGCTGGCCAATGCCTACGGTCACGTCTTCGTGGAAGCCGCAGTGGTTGCGGAAAGACCCGAGGAACAGCTTGAGGCTCTTCGATTCGACGATGGTCTCGCCCGGCGCGTAGTCGATCACCAGGTGCGCGAAGTCGGGTTGGCCGGTGACCGGGCACAGCGAGGTGAACTCGGGCGCGGCGAAGCGCACGAGGTACAGCGTCCCGGCGCGCGGGTTGGGCACGTAGTCGAGCACGGCATCCTCGGGCGAGGCGGGCAGCGTGCTTGCCTGGCCTAGGTGGCGCGGCTGGAGTGTGTCGCTCATGCCGCGCATCTGGGCCGAATTGCGCATAGCTTCAAGGCGGGTGTGGACTCGCCGAGTTCAGTGCCTATTCAGCGCGTCCGACGCTTGAGAGGCGTTCCCGGGAGCCATGACCAAACTCGCTCGAACCAGTCTGATTGCGCTCGCGCTGGCCGGCGCGCCGCTCGCTGCGCAAACCGCGCCGCCGGGCGGGTTCCGCCTGCCCACCCCGACGCCGACCCCGACCGATATCCAGGGCCCGGTCGATCCCGACAGGCCGATCCTGACCCGCCCGCGCGACACCGCCCCGACGCCCACACCGACCCCGCGGCCCACGCCGGTGCCGACCGCCGCGCCGCCGCAGCCTGCTGTGGTGACGCCCACTCCGCGTGCCGTGGCCTCGCCAACCAACAGCTCGTTGCCGCCGCGCTTCACCCCGCCAGCGGCGCCGACCGCTGCGGAATCGGCAGCGGTGAGCCAAGGCGCGGCCCCCTTGCCGACCGCGCCCGCCGACAGCACCATCCTCCCGCCTGCCCCGCTACCCACAGCGAGCGCCAGTGCGCCCGCCGCCGCCCTGGTCGAGGACGAAGACATCCCGGGCTGGCTC
>JAEWKG010000134.1 GCA_023386135.1 Pseudomonadota bacterium
CCAGCGCAATCAGCCAGCTCAGCGCGACGGCGGCCAGCAGCGGACGGCTCGGCGTCTTGAGGTGCCAGTACCACGCCACGTTCATCACCGTCGCCGACAAGGCGAGCAGCCCGATCGGCGCGATCGCAGCCAGGCGCGGGTCCATCAGAAGTCGACCGGCCCGCTCAGTTCCTCGACCGTCCACGGCAGGCCGTCCGAGTTCAGCATGTCCATGAACGGATCGGGGTCCATCTCTTCCATGTTGAACACGCCCTCGCCGCTCCACTTGCCGGTCACCAGCATCGCGCTGCCGATCATCGCCGGTACGCCGGTGGTGTAGCTGACCGCCTGGTTACCGGTCTCCTCGTAGGCGGCTTCGTGGCTGCAGATGTTCTTGATGTAGAACGTCTTCTCGCCCGACCCGTCGAGCGCCTCGCCGGTGGCGATCACGCCGATGTTGGTGTTTCCCTTGGTCGTCTCGCCGAGCGTCTCGGGCTTTGGGAGGACCGCGGCGAGGAACTGGAGCGGAATGATCTCCTTGCCCTGGTAGCGGATCGGCTCGATCGAGGTCATGCCGACGTTCTGCAGCACGGTCAGGTGGGTGATGTAGGGATCGCCGAACGTCATCCAGAACCGCGCGCGTTCCAGCTCGGGCACGAACTTGGCGAGGCTCTCCAGCTCCTCGTGGTACATCAGGTACATGTTCTTCGGGCCGACCGCCTCGAAGTCGAAGTTGACCTTGTTCGACATGGCCGGGGTCTCGACCCACTCGCCGTTTTCCCAGTGGCGCGCGGGCGCGGTGACCTCGCGAATGTTGATCTCGGGGTTGAAGTTGGTCGCGAAGTGCTGGCCGTGGTCGCCGCCGTTGCAGTCGAGGATGTCGAGCTGACGGATCGTCTTCAGCTTATGCTTCTTGAGCCACATCGTGAACACGCTCGTCACGCCCGGATCGAAGCCCGAGCCGAGCAGCGCCATCAGGCCCTTGGCCTTGAACCGGTCGTGGTAGGCCCACTGCCACTTGTATTCGAACTTCGCCTCGTCCTTCGGCTCGTAGTTGGCGGTGTCGAGGTAGTTCACGCCCGCTTCCAGGCACGCGTCCATGATCGGTAGGTCTTGGTACGGCAGCGCGAGGTTGACCACGAGGCTGGGCTGCAACTGGCGGATCAGGTTGACCATCGCGGGGACTTCCTCGGCATCGATCGAGTAGGTCTTCACCTCCTGGCCGGTGCGCTGCTTGACGCTCTCCGCGATCGCATCGCACTTCGATTTGGTGCGGCTGGCGAGGTGGATGTCGGAGAAAATCTCCGCGTTCATCGCCATCTTGTGAACGCAGACCGAGCTGACCCCGCCCGCACCGATTACCAGAACTGTCGACATGCTGACTCCGAAAACTTTTGCGAAGCGCCATTGGCGCTGAATGCGGAAACGCACTAGTCGGAGCGAATGTTTCGCGAAACCCCCACTGACACGGCCCGCCAGCCCACCCGCGAGGGCGTGCTCCGCGCCGCCGAGAAGATCGCGGCGATCCTGCCGCGGACGCCGCTGTTGCCGCTCCAGATCGGTGACGTGCGGCTGTGGGCCAAGGCGGAGAACCTGCAGCCGATCGGCTCGTTCAAGATTCGCGGCGGGTGGCACCGACTGAGTGACATGACGCCCGAGGAACGGGCGCGCGGGGTGGTCGCGGTGTCGAGCGGCAACCACGCGCAAGGGATCGCGTGGGCCGCGCGGAAGCTGGGCATTCGCGCCACCATCGTGATGCCGCACAACGCGCCGCAGGTGAAGCTCGACGCCACCCGCGCGCTCGGCGCCGAAGTGGTGATCTACGAACGACCCCGCGAGGACCGCGATGCCGTTGCCGCCCGCTTGATCGAGGAGCGCGGCGCAGTCCTGGCGCATGCCTTCGGCGATCCATGGGTGATCGAGGGCCAGGGTAGCGCGGGGGTCGAAATCACTCAGCAGCTTGGCCGCCAGCCCAGCCGGATCGCCGCACCGGCAGGCGGTGGGGGACTGGCCGCAGGGCTGTCGCTCGCGTGTCCGGACAGCGCGATCGTCCCGGTCGAGCCCGAGGGGTGGGACACGGTCGGCCAGTCGGTGGCGGCGGGTGAAATCCGAGCCATCACCGACGGCCCTGTCACCGTGTGCGACGCCTTGCAGCCGCTGGCCACCAAGCAAATCAACCTCGACGTGCTCGCGGGCCGCTCGGATCCGGGCGCGACCGTTACCGATGCCGAAGTCCGCGACGCCCAGCGCTTCGCCTTCGCCAACCTCAAGCTCGTGGTCGAGCCCGGCGGGGCGGCCGCGCTGGCCGCCGCGCTCGCCGGCAAGATCGCGCTCGACGAACACACCGTGATCATGCTCACCGGCGGCAACACCGACGCCGAATCCTTCGCGAACGTCATCACCAGCACCGATTGAGGCCGGTTTGACATCCACCCCTCCCCGGCGCAGTTTCGCGGCGGGTCGATTGAGGGGGATACTCGATGCAGGCACAAATGCTCGCGCCCGCCGCCGTGCTGGTGGCGTGGACGCTGATCATGCTGCTGTGGACGGCGGGCACCAGGTTGCCGGCGCTCAGCAAGGTCGGCGGTCTCAAGAACGCCAAGCCCGGCGGCCGCGGCCAGGACCTCGAAGGCGTGATCGACGACCGGATCAACTGGAAGTCGCACAACTACTCGCATCTCGTCGAGCAGCCGACGCTGTTCTACGCGGTGTCGCTGATCATCGCCCTGCTCGGCCCCAACCCGACAATGGTGCTGGTGGCGTGGATCTATGTCGCGATACGCATTGTGCACTCGATCTGGCAGGCGACCGTCAACGTCGTGTCGGTGCGCTTCCTGCTGTTCGCGCTGTCGACCATCGCGCTGGTGATCCTCGCGGTCCGCGCTCTCTCGCTCACATTGTTTGCTGACCCAATGGTGATCCAA
>JAEWKG010000184.1 GCA_023386135.1 Pseudomonadota bacterium
CGCGAGCCGCTCAGCGCCGGTGCGCCGCTCGGAATCGCCGCAGTGCTCGCTTCGGCCGTCTTCTACGCCTGGAACCTCGTCCTCACGCGGCAGCAGGCGCTCGTCGCGCGGCCGCTCGAGGTCGCGACCTTCCAGAACGGCGTGACGTTCCTCGTGTTGGTCGGCTTCGCGCCATTCTTCCTGCAGGTTCCGCACGGCGGCGAGTGGATCGACATCGCGGTCAGTGCCGGACTTTCGGTGGCTGGAGCGATGCTGTTCACTTGGGCCTACGCGCGAGCCGAGACCCAGCGCCTCGCGCCGATGGAGTACACCGGCTTCCTGTGGGCCGCGCTGTTCGGCTGGCTGTTCTTCGCCGAGAAGGTGCCGCCCGCCACGATCGGCGGTGCACTGCTCATCGTCGCCGGGTGCTGGATCGCGACGCGCGGCAAGCCGCCCGAGCCCGAAAACGCCGTCGCCTGACTTGGCCCGCGCCAAGCAATCGTAGCGGGTGCACGGCTTGACCAAACGCGCTCCAGCGAGCAGGTGCGCGGCCATTCCAGAACACCATCACTCGGAGGACCGCCAGCTACCATGACCCAGGTCGGCAAGGACTCGCTCGCAACCCGCAGCACACTAACCGTCGGCGGCAAGGACTACGCCTACTACTCGCTGAAGAAGGCGGCCGAGAAGATCGGCGACGTCAGCCGCCTGCCGTTCAGCATGAAGGTGCTGCTGGAGAACCTGCTGCGGTTCGAGGATGCCGGCTTCACGGTTTCGGTCGGGCACATCCAGGCGCTCGCCGACTGGCAGCGCAACCCTTCGACCGGCGGCGAGATCCAGTACCGCCCGGCACGGGTGCTGATGCAGGACTTCACCGGTGTCCCCTGCGTGGTCGACCTCGCCGCGATGCGCGATGCGATCGCCAAGCTCGGCGGCGACACCAAGAAGATCAATCCGCTGGTCCCGGTCCATCTCGTGATCGACCACTCGGTGATGGTCGACGAGTTCGGCACCCCCAAGGCGTTCGAGGCCAACATGGCGCTCGAATACGCGCGCAACGCGGAGCGCTACGACTTCCTCAAGTGGGGCTCCAAGAGCCTCGACAACTTCAAGGCAGTGCCTCCGGGCACCGGCATCTGTCACCAGGTGAACCTCGAAAACATCGCCCAGTGCGTGTGGACCTCGATGGACGAGGGCGGCGCGACGGTCGCCTATCCCGACACTTGCGTCGGCACCGACAGCCACCCGACGATGGTCAACGGCCTTGGCGTGCTTGGCTGGGGCGTCGGCGGGATCGAGGCGGAGGCCGCGATGCTCGGCCAGCCGGTCTCGATGCTGATCCCCGAGGTGGTCGGTTTCCGCTTCACCGGCGAGCTCGGCGAAGGCGTGACCGCGACCGACCTCGTGCTGACCTGCACCCAGATGCTGCGCGCCAAGGGTGTGGTCGGCCGTTTCGTCGAGTATTTCGGCGAAGGGCTGGCGTCGCTCAGCCTCGCCGATCGGGCGACGCTGGCCAACATGGCGCCCGAATACGGCGCGACTTGCGGCTTCTTCGGCATCGACGCCAAGACGCTCGATTACCTGCGCCTGACCGGCCGCGCGGACGACCAGATCGCCCTGGTCGAGGCCTACGCCAAGGAGCAGGGCCTGTGGATCGATCCCAAGGCCGAAGAGCCGATCTTCACCGATACGCTCGAGTTGGACCTCTCGACCGTGGTACCCAGCCTCGCCGGCCCCAAACGCCCGCAGGACAAGGTTGCGCTGCCCGAAGTGGACGAGCTGTTCAACGGCCAGCTCAAGGAGATCTACGGCAAGTCCGCCGCCAAGCGCTGCGTGGTCGATGGCGCGGGCCACGACGTGGGCGACGGCGACGTGGTGATCGCCGCGATCACCAGCTGCACCAACACCTCCAACCCCGATGTGCTGATCGCCGCCGGCCTCGTCGCCAAGAAGGCCAACGAGCGCGGCCTCAAGCCCAAGCCGTGGGTCAAGACAAGCCTCGCGCCGGGATCGCAGGTGGTCACCGACTACCTTGAGAAGGCGGGCCTTCAGGAGCACCTCGACGCCGTCGGCTTCGACCTCGTCGGCTACGGCTGCACCACCTGCATCGGCAATTCGGGCCCGCTGGCCGAGCCGATCTCGAACGCGATCAACAAGAACGACCTCGTCGCCGCGAGCGTACTGTCGGGTAATCGCAACTTCGAGGGTCGCGTCTCGCCAGACGTGCGCGCCAACTTCCTCGCCTCGCCGCCGCTGGTGGTCGCCTACGCGCTCAAGGGCACGGTGACCGAAGACCTGGTCGACGATCCGATCGGCACCGGCAGCGACGGCAAGGACGTGTACCTCCGCGATATCTGGCCGACCAATGCCGAAGTCGCGACCCTGCGCGCCGGCGCAATCGACCGCGACATGTTCGTCGCCCGCTACGCCGACGTCTACAAGGGCGACGCGCACTGGCAGGCGATCGACGTCACCGGTTCGGACACTTACCAGTGGCGCGCCGGATCGACCTACGTCGCCAACCCGCCCTACTTCGAGGGCATGGAGATGACCCCGGCGCCGGTGACCGACATCATCGAGGCGAAACCGCTGGCGATCCTCGGCGATTCGGTGACCACCGACCACATCTCGCCCGCCGGATCGATCAAGGCCGACAGCCCTGCGGGCACTTACCTGCAGGAGCACCAGGTCGCGAAGGCGGACTTCAACTCCTACGGCAGCCGCCGCGGCAATCACGAGGTGATGATGCGCGGCACCTTCGCCAACATCCGCATCAAGAACGAGATGGTCCCCGGCGTCGAGGGCGGCATGACCCGCTACAAGGGCGAGACCATGGCGATCTACGACGCCGCGATGAAGCATAAGGCGGACGGCACGCCGCTCGTCGTCATCGCGGGCAAGGAATACGGCACCGGCTCCAGCCGCGACTGGGCCGCCAAAGGCACCAACCTCCTCGGCGTGCGCGCGGTGATCGTCGAGAGCTTCGAGCGCATCCACCGTTCCAACCTGGTCGGGATGGGCGTGCTGCCGCTGCAGTTCAAGGACGGCGAGAGCCGCGCCTCGCTTGGCCTGACCGGCGACGACACCTTCACCATCCGCGGCCTGGCCGAGATCAAGCCGCAGCAGGACGTCGAGGTGGAGGTGACCAAGCCCGACGGCACCACCAGCGCCTTCACCGCCAGGTGCCGGATCGATACCGCCAACGAGCTCGAATACTACACCAACGGCGGTATCCTGCAGTACGTGCTGCGCAAGCTCGCCGCGTAAGCGGGCGTTCAACGGGCAGGAGAAAAGGGGCGACTCCCTCGCGGGAGCCGCCCCTTCTCGTTAGGGCGGAGTGCTTCGAGGCTCAGTCCGCCTTGGGAGCTTTCTCGCGGCGGCCGAGCACCGCGGCCGCGGCAGCGCCGAACAGAACCATCATCGGCGGCGCCGGGACCGGCGTGCCGCTCGATCCAGAGGTCGAGGACGAGCTTGACGACGAGGTGCTCGACGACGTCGAGCTGCTGGTCGACGAGCTGCTCGAGCTCGAGGTCGACGAGGAGGTCGACGTGCTACTGGTCACGTTGCCCGAGCTCGAGGTGCTGGTCGAGACGTTGCCCGAGGACGACGAGGTCGTCGTGCTGGTGATCCCGCCGGTCGAGGTCGAGGTCGAAGTCGAACTGTTGTTCTGATTCTGGTTCTGGCTCTGGTTGTTATTGTTGGTGTTCGAGTTGTTGGCGCTGTTGTCGTTGTTATTGTTGTTGATGATGGTCACGTCCTGGCCCTGACCACCGGTCGAAGTGGTGGTCGAGCTGACGACGACACTGCCGCCGCTCGATCCGCCGCCGAAGAAGCCACCGAAGAAACCGCCGCCGAAGCCGCCGAAGCCTCCGCTGCCGCCGACCACGGCCGCGCCGCCGCCACCCCCGCCGACCACGGGAGCGCCCGGCGCGGGCAGCGGGATCGGCGCGAGCGCGACCTGGTACACCGGCGGGCAGGCGCCTTCGGCCGCGGGGCCGTGCTGCGGCCCGGCGGGGTAGCCGCCGACGACAGGTGCACCGGCCGGCACGCACTCGATGGTGCGCTTCACGATGCGGCGCTGGCGGTGCACCGTGCGCGGGACGTGGCGCTGGGCGACGTGGCGCACCGGCTTGGTATAGCGCGGCGTCGGCTTGGTCTGCTTGACGCTGGTCGGGTTGGCGCGCGGCTTCTCAGCCATGTGCACCGCGCCGCCGGCGAGCAGCACCGTGCCCGCCGCGGTGGCGGACAGTTTCGCGAGGGCCATTTTAACCGACATGGGCTTGTCTCTCGTTTCCTGTGGGAGCGACCTGCCGGCGAGTCCGGCGGGAATTTGCCCCTGTGGCTTGGAGGAAACGGCACCCAGCCCTTTGCGACAATTGAATTAACCACGAAAACGTTCGCGCCGACGCGATTTCTACCCTCCCGGCACCGGCCCGCCCCGCTCTGTCCCAAACTGAAACCGGTTCCGCACAGCGGTTAATCGATTACCGCGCACCCGCTTGACGCCGTGTAACTCACAGGTTACATCGCAAGCATCTTCCGAGGGGCAATCACATGACTCAACTGTCCGATGTCGAACAAGCCGAACGTCTCGGCCGCCGCCGCGCGCGGGTGTTGCCGGTGATGGGGGTCTTCTTCCTCACCCAGCAGGCGGCGTTCTTCGCAAATCCGCCCGGGGATCGAGGGGTCGCTCACGTGCGCATCGGCGCTTGGGTGCTGATGACGGCGGTGCTGCTCTATGCGTTGTGCACCGGCGGTGCGTGGTTCCGTTCGCGCGAAGTGCGGGCGATGCTGAACGACGAGCCGACCCGGGCCAATCGCGCGATGGCGCTCGAATGGGGCTTTATCGCTGCCCTGCTCGCTGCGATGGCGGTCTACGTGTTCCAGGGCGTCAGTCACTTCACCACCCGCGAGGCGATCCACCTGATCGTCAGCGCGGGCATGGTCGCGGCGTTGGTCCGCTTCGGGATGCTCGAACGCCGCGCGCATGCCTGAACTCGCCAACCGGCTGCGGGAGGCGCGCGAGGCGAAGGGGTGGACCCAGGCCGAGCTCGCCGCGCGCATCGGGGTCAGTCGCAAGACGGTGAACACGGTGGAGAACGGGGTGTTCACCCCCTCCACCGTGGTTGCCCTCAAGCTCGCCCGCGCGCTGGGCGAGCCGGTCGAGGCGCTATTTTCCCTGATCGAATAGACCTGTCTGGCTG
>JAEWKG010000272.1 GCA_023386135.1 Pseudomonadota bacterium
GCGTGGTATCATGCCCCTTCGCAAAGGGAGACCCTTGATGAACCCGACCACGCTATCGCTCGCCCTCGTGGTGCTGGCCACCGTGCCCGCCGCCGCCGCCGCCGCTGACGCGCCCGCCGCGCCCGCCGGCACCGCGACGACCCGTTATTGCATGAAAGTGGAGGCGGTCACCGGCACCCGGCACGAACGGACCGAATGCTGGACCCGCGCGCAGTGGTCCGCCCAGGGCGTCGACGTCGACCGCGACTGGGCCGAGGAAGGCGTGCGGACCGTCGACTGAGCGTTGCTCCTTACGAGGAAGCAAGGGGCCCGCGGCGTTCTCGCTAGCGGGCGAGCTTTACCAGCGCCTGGTCGAGCGCCTGCAGGAAACGCGAGCGGTCGGCCTTGGCGAACGGCGGCGGGCCACCGCCCGGCCCGTCCATCCCGGCGCGCAGGTCGGCCATGATCGCCCGCGCGGCGATCGCCCCGCCGATGCTGGCGGCGGTGAACGGCTTGCCGGTTTGGGCGAGCACGGTCGCCCCGGCCTTGAGGCAGCGGTCGGCGAGGAGGATGTCGCCGGTGATGACGATGGCGCGCGGATTGGCATGCTCGGCGATCCAGTCATCGGCGGCGTCGAACGCGTCCGACACCAGCACGCGGCTGACCAGCGGGCTGTCGGGCACGCGGAAGGGAGAGTTGCTGACGACGACGACCCGCACCTTGTGCCGCGCGGCGACGCGGTACACCTCGTCCTTCACCGGGCACGCGTCGGCATCGACGAGGATGGTCGGGGGTTGGCGTTCCATGGCCGAGGCGTCTAGCGCAGCCGGCAACCCGCCGGAACCGCGCACGTGGCGCCGGCATTACGATGAACCGATAGTTT
This sequence comes from Pseudomonadota bacterium, assembly GCA_023386135.1. Classification (GTDB taxonomy): domain Bacteria; phylum Pseudomonadota; class Alphaproteobacteria; order Sphingomonadales; family Sphingomonadaceae; genus Tsuneonella. The sequence goes on from JAEWKG010000272.1 coordinate 863, forward strand.
GAAGGACCCAGCATGCTCGAACACGTCCCCGCCTTCCTCGGCCGCGCGCTCAAGTCGGTGCGCGCGGGGCACGGCAAGCTGGCGGTCGCCCGGCTCGGCGGAGAGGACACGCTCGGCGCGGGCGGCTTCGCGCTCACCAGCGCCGCGTTCGGGGACGGCGAGGAACTCGACCCGATGTTCACCGCCGACGAGGAGGACGCCTGCGCCCCGCCGCTCGCCTGGACCGCGCCGCCCGCGGGCACCCGCGAGCTGGTCCTGCTCGTCGAAGACCCCGACGCGCCGAGCCCGCAGCCGCTGGTCCATCTCCTCGGCTGGGGCTTCGAGGCGAAGGCGGGCGAGCTGTTCGAAGGGGACGATCCGCCGCAGGTCGGGCTCAATTCGTACAACCAGGCCGGCTGGCTGCCGCCCGACCCGCCGACCGGGCATGGCGTGCACGACTACGTGTTCCAGCTCTTCGCGCTCGACCGGCAACTGGGGCTGTCGGACGGCGCGGGGCGCGGCGCGGTGCTCGATGCGATGGAGGGCCACGTGATCGGCGCCGCGGTGCTGACCGGGACCTATCGCCGCAGCTGACTTCGCAAAGGGCTATAAACCGCCGGAATCCGGTGAGGAATCGCCCCCGGCGCGGAACGGGTCGGCGTCCCGGCCATCCAACGCCGATGAGGATTCCTGCGTCAGATCTTGGCCAGTTCGGCCTGTACGTCGATCACCCGCGGGCCACCTTGGTCACCCGTGTCGGCGGGAACTTGCGGCTGAGGCGGGGCCGCGTTCTCATCGGGTGCGGCCGGTGCATTGAGTTCCGTGCCCCGCTCCGACCATTCAGATTGCGGCTCGTCAGTGAAGGCGGGTTGGGGAGGCGGCGCCCACTGCGCCTCGCGCCAGCCGAACCGGCGCTGCGAGTAGATGCCGCGGTTGGACAATTCGGCCACGTCGAAGCGGCCTTCGGGTGTGTTGATGGCGTAATGATCCGGGGGCGCGACTTGGTCTGACAAGCCGTTGTCCGACGTGAAATCGATGCCCGGCCGGTTGATCTGGTCCATCCCGACACTGCCGCGCTGGATGGGGTGAGTGTCGATGGTCGCGCCGCTGACGACGCCGGCAATCGAGACGAGCGCGCACGCGCCCAGAAACAAGGGTGTAGCCTTCATGGCCTTGCTCCCGTTGATGTCGAGTTCTTGGCTGGAAAATGATCGGTGCGGCGGCGTGTTCCCGCGCGCCAAACCTTGCGCGGCGGGCCGGAAGGGGTAGGCTCGGGAGATGCGAACAGCTCATCTCATGGCGCTTGTATCGGCAGTGGCCCTAGCGGCCTGCCACGGCGGGCAGCCCGCCCCGTCGGCAACCCAAGGCGCGGGGACCGGAGCGACCGCCGCGCCAGAGGACCGCGCCGATACGCGGCCCTACAACGGGATCGCGGCGGACGAGACGGTGCACTTCACCGGGACGGAGCCGTTCTGGGGCGGGCAGGTGGCAGGCACGCTGCTGACCTACTCGACGCCCGACAAGCCCGATGGCGACGCGATCGCGGTCAAACGGTTTGCCGGACGGGCCGGGGTGTCATGGAGCGGCATTTTCAAGGAGCAGCCGTTCACGCTGGCGGTGACGGAAGGCAAATGCTCCGACGGGATGAGCGACCGGACCTATCCGTTCACCGCCACGCTGATGGTCGAAGGCGAGCAGCGCGACGGCTGCGCGTGGAGCGACAAGCGCGGCGTAGCCGGCGGGCCGGCTTAGCTCGCTCCGCCGCCCCAATTGTGACTGAGCAGCTTGATCGTCACCCGTCCGGTGGCGACGAGCGCCCCGCTCTCATCGTGCATCGGCACGACCGCGAGATATCCCGCGCTGCCCTTGCGTTCGAGGTCGGCGAGCAGGCCCGCGATCTCGTCTTCGGTCAAACTGAACTCGCCGGTGACATCGCTCGCCGCCATCTTGTGAAAGTCGACCGCGATGTCCTTGACGATCGGGAAGAAGCGCGCGGTGTCGAGGATCGAGATGCCCGGCCCCGCCGCAGCCGCCTCGGCGAGGATGCAGAACGCGCCGAGGTACATGACGTCGACGTGGTTGGCGTTTCCCTCCAGCGGCATCAGAAGCCTGGAGCGACCGCGCGATTCCTCCAGACGGCGCATGCCGGTGCGCTCGACCATGGGTACGCGATACGTGCGCTGTTCAGTCATCGGTCGAACCCTCTCTGGACAGATCGAGCCAGGAGGGTGCCAGCGCCGGATCGACCGCGTCAATGCGCAAGTGATCGACGGCGAGGCCGAGCTCAGCGTAGGCCGCCTTGCGCCGGCTCTCTTCCGAACGGTCGAGGGGGACGACCAGCAGGCGGCGGTTGACCTTCTGCCGCCAGTTCATCCGGGCGGTGTTCTCCTGGCCGACATAGCATCCCTTGGTGAAGCTGACGCCGTTGAGCTCGGCGGCATTGGTCTCGAGCCACAGAATGTCCCCCAGCTCCGCGCGGCCCTCGGGCACCCCCAGCGACAGCCGGTGTGCGCGCCACGCAGCGTCGGCGGCTTCGTCGTCCGCCGAAGCGGGCGCGAGCCAGCGATAGCCGAGCGCCGCCAATCGCGGGTCAGGCGTCTCGCCTTCGTGAGCCCAGTGTACCGCGACGCTGTCGTCCCGCTCGATCGCAAGCTTGCGGCGCAGGCGATAAAGCGAGAGGCGCTTGACCAGCTCGTCGGCCAGTGCCGCTTCGCAATCGAGCAGCAGCTCCCCCGGTTCGCCCGGCCAGACGATGAGGTCGAACATTGCCTTGCCCTGCGCGGTCAGCAGGCCGGCGTAGACAGGAAGCGCGCCCGTGACGTCGTTGGTCAGCAGACCCTGCAGGAAACCGGCGGCATCCTCGCCCTCGGCTTGTGGGGAAACGCGGACGATAGCGCGGTCGAACAGACGGGTAGCGGGCATGGGTGACAGATAGGAGCGGCCTCGCATAAGGGGAAGCGATGGCCGACTCCCTCACTATCCGCCGCCCCGACGACTGGCATGTGCACCTGCGCGACGGCGCGATGCTGCAGGGAGTGGCGGCATACACTGCGCGCCAGTTCGCCCGCGCGATCGTGATGCCGAACCTCTCGCCGCCGGTGACAACCACTGCGATGGCGCGCGAATATCGCGAGCGGATCCTCGCCGGCTTGCCTGAGGGCACGGCGTTCGAGCCGCTGATGACGGCATACCTGACCGATCACACCGATCCGGCCGACCTGACGCGCGGCAAGGCCGAGGGCGTGCTCACCGCCGCGAAGCTCTATCCGGCCAATGCAACCACCAATTCGGCACACGGCGTCAGCGACATTGCGCGGCTCGATCCGGTTTTCGCCGCAATGGAGAGCGTTGGCCTGGTGCTGTGCATCCACGGTGAGGTGACCGATCCTGACATCGATGTGTTCGACCGCGAAGCCGCGTTCATTGAACGGTATCTTGAACGGATCGTCCGCCAATTCCCTGGCCTCAAGATCGTGCTCGAGCATGTCACGACGGCGGAGGGCGTAGCCTTCGTCGAGGAGGGGGGGCCAAATATTGCGGGCACCATTACCCCGCAGCACCTTCACCTTAACCGCAATGCCATGCTGGTCGGCGGCATCCGCCCTCACGCCTACTGTCTGCCGGTCGCCAAGCGCGAGACGCACCGGCTTGCGCTGCGCGAGGCGGCGACTTCGGGTTCGCACAAGTTCTTTCTCGGCACCGACAGCGCGCCGCATGCCAGGCACGACAAGGAATCTGCCTGCGGCTGCGCCGGCATCTTCAACGCGCCGTTCGCGCTGGAGAGCTACTTGCAGGTGTTCGACGAGGAAGGCGCGCTCGATCGGTTCGAGAGCTTCGCCTCGCTCAACGGGCCCGCGTTCTACGGCCTGCCCGCCAACGCGGAGACGGTGACCTTCGTTCGCGAGGACATCAGGGTGCCCGATACGATCGAGGCGAACGGCACCGCGGTGGTGCCGTTCCACGCCGGGGAAACGCTCAGGTGGCGGCTGGCGTCCGGCTAGCGCGCAGGTCCCACACGAAGATCGCGATGGCGATCCAGATGGCGACGAAGGCGTAGAGCTGCACCGGCAGCAGCGGCTTGTGAAACACGGTAAGTCCGAGCACGAACACGATAGTCGGCGACAGGAACTGCACGAACCCGAGCGTCGAATAGGCCATGCGCCGCGCGGCCACCGCGAACAGCCACAGCGGGATCGCGGTGAGCGCGCCGCCGAGCATGATCAGCAGGCTCATCGACCACGAGTGCCCGAACGAGGAGCCCTGCGGGACGCTCGCATACCAGGCGATCGTTCCGAGCGCGGGAACGAGCAGGATCAGCGATTCGATGGTCAGGCCCGGCAAGGCGCCGACCGGCACCCGCTTGCGCAGCAAGCCATAGGCGCCGAAACTCAACGCGAGCGTCAGGCTGATCCACAGCGTGGTGAGCGCGCCGCCCAGTAGCAGCGCGATGCCCGCCGCCGCCACCGCGACCGCGGTCCAGCCCCGCGCGCTTTGCCGCTCGCCCAATAACACGGTGCCGAGCAGCACGTTGATCAGCGGGTTGATGTAATAGCCCAGGCTCGCGGCATAGACCTCGCCGGTCTGGATCGCCCAGATGTAGACCAGCCAGTTGATCCCGATCAGCGCAGCGCTCGCGGTCAAGGTGGCGAGCAGGCGCGGGTTGCGCAGGGCTGCCATGATTTCGGGCAACTGATGGCGCAGGCCGGCGATGATCACGCACAGCGGCAGAGTCCAAACGATCCGCCAGGCCACGAACTCGACCGGCGGCACCGCCTTCACCAGAATCAGGTACAGCGGCAGCACACCCCAGATGAGGTAGGCGCCGAGCGCTGCGGGCAGGCCCGAGCGGGCGGAGGGGGACGTTTCGTTCATGTTCGGGGGCGCCTCTAAGCCGCGCGCGGCCCCCTCTCAACCCGCGCCGCCGAGGGGAGCCTGAGGAAAATCGCGGGCGACGACAAAAATTTCATTCCTGCATCGCCGGTTGCGCTCCGTTCAGTTTCGAAGCTGTATTTATGAACATAGCCAACGAGGAAGCGATCAAGCTCCCGGTCGCAGAAATTGAAAGGAAGATCCGATGACCAAGACGATGATCAAGCGCGCCGCCCTGGCCCTGGCCGTTCCGGGCCTCGTCGTCTCCGCCTCGCCGTCGTTCGCGGCGCCCGCGGCGCACAGCGCGGCTTACACCCAGAGCGCGGTCTGGGCCGACCAGAACGCGAACGACCATCGCCGCCATCACCGCAGCTACGAAAGCAACCGCTACTACGGCGGCGGCAACTATTACGGCCAGAGCTACAACACCTACAACGGCTACAACGGCCAGGTGTGGCGCGGCAACGACGGTCGCTACTACTGCAAGCGCTCCAACGGCACGACCGGTCTCCTGATCGGTGGCGCGGCGGGCGCGCTGATCGGCCGCGAGATCGCCGGCCGCAACGGTGACCGCACCCTGGGCGCGATCCTCGGTGCCGCCGGCGGTGCGCTGCTCGGCCGCGAAGTGAGCCGCAGCACCAGCCAGTGCCGCTAATTTAGCCAGCTTAGCGGCCGTGCCCACCCGCGGTCGCAAGCACGAACCCTCCCAAGGGGGTCGTGGAAGGCGCCTCACGCTTCGGCGGGGGGCGCCTTCTTTCTATGCCGCGCGGGATCGGTTAGGTCCGCCCGATGATGCGGGTCGCAGGTTGTCTGATCGTGTTGGCGTGCATCGCGGGGTGTGCGCGGGAGGAGCCTGCCCAACCGCCCGAGCAGCGCAATCCGGTGGTCTCCCAGGCCCTCGACGATCCGCTGATGACAGATCCCGACCTGTCCTCACGCAACGAGGGCGCGGCGGCACTTACCGTGCGCACCGACGGACCGCTGCCGGCGCTTCCCGTGAGCCCGGACGCCGTCGCCTCGGCGCGGGCGGAAGCGGCGGAGATGGTCGGCGGGGAGGACAAGCTGACGGCCGTTCCGCCAGCCACGGGCAGCGTGCCGGCGCTCGCGGCCGATCACAGCCTTGCCGACCATCTCGCGTTGCTGGCGGACAAGACCGTCTGCAAGGCGACCTTGCGCGATTCCACCATCTGGGCCGCGCGCCTGCCGCAGGCGCTGCCGGTCTATCCGCGCGGCGCGACGATTGCGGCGAAGGGCGGCGAGGGGACCGGGTGCGGGGTCATCGCGCTCGAGTTCGCGACCCCGGTGCCGCTGCCCGAGGTGCTGGCGTTCTACTGGCAGCGCGCGCGGGCCGCGGGCCTCGCGCCGGTGCACCGCAGCGTCGGCAATACATCGGTGCTGCAAGGGCAGGGCAAGGGCACCGCGTTCGACCTGCGCGCGCGCAGCGAGGGTGAACAGACGCTGGTCGAACTCGCGACCGTATCCAGCGTCCGCTAGGACGCCTCGCGGATGCCCACGCCGATGCTGGCGCGGGGCTGGTCCATCTCGGTGCTGGCGACCGGATAGGCGCAATAATCGGCCGCGTAGAAGGCGGCGGGGCGATGGTTGCCCGACAGGCCGATCCCGCCGAACGGTGCCTTGCTGCTCGCCCCGTTGGTGGGCCGGTTCCAGTTGATGATCCCAGCGCGCACGTTGGCCCAGAACCGGTTGTAATCCTGCGGGCTGCCGCCGATCAGCGAGGCGCTGAGGCCGAAGCGGGTGTTGTTGGCTTCGGCGATGGCGTGATCGAAGTCGTCGACCTTCACCACTTGCAGCAGCGGGCCGAACAGCTCGACGTCGGGCCGATCCTTCATCGCGGTGACATCGACGATCGCGGGGCTGACGAACGGCAGCGTGTCGTCGGGCCGCTGCATGTGCTTGATCGGCCGCCCGCCGTTGGAGAGGAAATAGAGGAAGCTCTCGGCAAGCTGGTCGGCCGAGTGGTTGTCGATCACCGGCCCCATGAACGGCGCGGGATCGGCAAACGGCTCGTCGAACACGATCCGGTCGGCGAGCCGTTTCACTTCGCCCACCAGCGCATCGTACATGCTCGCCTTGACGATCAGCCGCCGTGCGGCGGTGCAGCGCTGGCCGGCGCTGGTGAAAGCGCTCTGAATGATCAGGATCGCGGCGTCCGCCACCTTGGGGGTGTCGATCACCACGATGGGGTTGTTGCCGCCCATCTCCAGCGCGACGATCTTGCCGGGGTTGGTGGCGAGCTTCTTGTTGATCGCGATGCCCGCCTGCACGCTGCCGGTGAACAGCACCCCGTCGATGTCGCGATGCGCGACCAGAGCCTGGCCTTCCGCCGCCCCGCCGATGAGCAGCTGCACGACCGCGGCGGAGATGCCCGCGCGGTGAAAGCAGCCGAGCAGGAATTCGCCCACCGCCGGCGTCTTCTCGCTCGGCTTGAAGATCACCACATTGCCCGCGATCAGCGCGGGGACGATGTGCCCGTTGGGAAGGTGCGCGGGGAAGTTGTACGGCCCCAGCACCGCCATGACGCCATGCGGCTTGTGGCGCACCGCGGCGCTGCCCTGGAGCGCGCTGTCGAGCTTCTTCTGCCCGGTCCGCTCGGCATAGGCACTGACCGAGATATCGACCTTGGCGATGACCGATTCGACCTCGGTTCTCGCTTCCCACAGCGGCTTGCCAGTCTCGCGAGCTATCAATTCGGCGAACGCGTCGCTCTGCTTGCGCACTTCGTTGGCGAAGCGGCGGACGAGTTCGATCCGCGTCGCCAACGGCTGCGCAGCCCACGCCGGCCACGCCCGGCGCGCCTGATCGACGATGGCATCGACATCGCCGATCGCCCCGCGCCACAGTTCGGCGCCGGTTGCGGGCTCATGGGAAACTATTTCGCTGCTCGCCAAGCGGGCTTTCCATCCGGGAACGAAGATACGGGGCGGCCCCCGCGCGGTGAATGTTCGAGGTTAACCGCGCGCGTTCTAGCGGAGCGTCCGTTGCGGTCAAATGCCCAGGGATGGTGAACGCCCGGTGGACTTAGGTCCCGGCGTGAGTGTGTCCGGCGGGTATGGGTGCCGGACCTAGCACCGAGCCGAGCCGTCGGATCGCCTCGATCTGTTCCGTCAGCGGCTGCCAGTCGTCGCGTTCGGCGATGGCCGACCAGATACGCTCGACCTCGTCGATGACCAGCGAGGGCGGGGGCACGGTGGTGTCGACCGGAGCGCCGACCGGGGAGTAGCCGTCCAGGACTACTGCGAGACCGCCTTGCGCATTCTGGCCGAAGCGGTGGCGCCAGAAGAACGCGTCTGGCGGTTCCTGGCTCTCGCTCATCGCCGCTTCGCACGCGGCGACGAGGGCCGCGTCGTGCTCCTCGCCCTGGCTCTCAAGCCCCATCCGCCACAACCACCGTCGGCGCACGTTCGCCATGTAGAGCGGTCCGAACCGCTCGAGCGCCGCGAGCAGCGGCGGCGCCTCGCTCACCGCGCGCAGGGCGATCGCGAGCTGGCCGCAGTTCCAGTACAGCGCCTCGGGCTGGCGCCCGAAGGCGTAGAGCCCGGACTGGTCGAAATAGGCCGCGGTGAAGCCCGGGTCCCATGCGGGTAGCCAGCGCCACGGGCCGTAGTCGAAACTCTCGCCGCTGACGTTCATGTTGTCGGTGTTGAGCACGCCGTGGACGAACCCCGCGACCATCCAGCTCGCGGCGAGATCGGCGAGACGCTCGACCACCTGATGAAGCAGGACCACCGCCGGCTCTTCGCGCCCCGGCGCATCGGCGGGCGGGAGCGGGCCGGGGAACTGCGCGAGGCAATAGTCGATCAGCTGTCCCATGTGCGCGCGCTCTTCGAGCACCGCGAGGCGCTGGAAAGTGCCGATGCGGATGTGCCCGTGGCTGAGGCGCACCAGCACCGCCGAGCGGGTGGGCGAAGGCTCGTCGCCGCGAACGAGATCCTCGCCGGTCTCGACGATCGAGAAGGTCTTGCTGGTATCGACGCCGAGCGCTTCGAGCATCTCGGTCGCGAGCAATTCGCGCACCGCGCCCTTCAGCGTGAGCCGGCCATCGGCAGTGCGGCTGTAGGGCGTGGTGCCTGAACCCTTGGTGCCGAGCTCGAGCAAGCGGCCGTTGCTGGCGCGCAGCTGCGCGAAGGTGAAGCCGCGTCCGTCGCCGAGGTCGGGATTGTACACCCGGAACTGGTGGCCGTGATACCGCAGCGCGAGCGGGTCAGGGAGAGTGCCGGGCAGCGGCTCGAAGCGCGCGAAATGTCGCACCCACTCCGCGTCGCTCAGTCCGGCAAGACCGACCGCATCCGCCCAACGATCATTCCGCCAGCGCAGCTCGGTGCGGGGGAAGTCGGCGGGCTTGACCGGGTCACCGAGCCAGTCGGCGTGCGCCATCAGCGGGGCTTCGGGGCGATAGGGACCGCTTTGGAATGCGTATCGGGCAGGTTGCGGTTCGGCACGCATCGGGCGATAATGGGTCCGCAGGGGCGGCCATGCAAGCGCCGCGCCCGCGGGTCGGGGCCCATAGGAACTGTAACGCTGCCAATGGACACTCTCGACCGATCGCCCTCCGAACGTAAGGCAGCGGACAAGGCGTGGGCCGATCGGACCTGGCCTTCGGCTGACGGGCTGACGCTCCATTTCCGCGACTACCCCGGCGGCGCCGACGCGGTGCCGGTGATCATCCTCCACGGCCTGACCCGCAACGCGCGCGACGCAGCTCCGCTGGCGGAGAAGCTGGCGGGCAAACGCCGGGTGCTGGTGCCGGAGATGCGCGGGCGGGGAATGTCGGACTACGCGTCCGACAGCGCGACCTACAATCCGGTCCAGTACGTCGCCGACCTGAAGGCGCTGCTCGATCAGGAGAAGATCGAGCGCTTCGCGGCGATCGGCACCTCGCTCGGCGGGCTGATGACGATGCTGCTGGCGCTGGAACAGCCGCAGCGGATCGCCGCCGCGGCGCTGGTCGATGTCGGGCCCGAAATCGACCCTGAAGGCATCGCCAAGATTCGCGAATACGTCGGGCAAGGCGGCAGCTTCCCGACCTGGATCCACGCGGCCCGCGCGCTGCAGGACGTACACGGGGCGGTCCATCCCGGCTTCGCGCTCGAAGACTGGCTGGCGATGGCCAAGCGGGTGATGGTGCTGGGGGCGGGCGGGCGGATCGCCTACGACTACGACATGGGCATCGCCGCGCCGTTCAACAGCGACGCCGCGCCGCCCGCAACCGACCTGTGGCCGGCGTTCGAGGCGCTCGCCGGGCGCCCACTCCTGCTGCTGCGCGGCGAGACCTCGGCCATCCTCTCGCGCGCCACCGCTGACGAGATGAAGCGCCGCGTGCCTGCGCTCGACGTCGTGACCGTGCCGCGTACCGGCCACGCGCCCACACTGGCCGAGCCCGAATCGCTGGCCGCGATCGACCGCCTGCTCGCGCAGGTGGCATGAGCGCAAGCAGCCGCGCGGCGACGCGCTTTCTCCACCTCCATTCGACCTTCGCGGCCGGCGGCAAGGAACGCCGCGCGGTGCGGCTCATGAATGCGTTCGGCCCCAAGATCGCCCACGCGGTCGTGTCTGGGATGCCGGGCGAGACGACCGCCGCGCGCGAGCTGTCGCGTGCGTTGACGGTGGAATGGCCGCGCGACTTCCCCTCGCTCACCGGACTGCCGACCCCCGGACGCCTGCAGCGGATCGCGCGGGCAATGCGGGGATATGACCTCGTGCTCACCTACAACTGGGGGGCGATGGACGCGGTGATGGCGCACACGCTGTTCGCCGACATCTATCACCTGCCGCCGCTGGTCCATCACGAGGACGGCTTCAACGCCGACGAGCAGGATGGATTGAAGCCCAAGCGCAACTGGTACCGCCGCATCGCCCTGGGCCGCGCGGCGGGGCTGGTCGTGCCGTCGGAGACGCTCGAGGAGATCGCGCTCACCACCTGGGCACAGCCCATCGGGCGGGTGACGCGGATCGCCAACGGGATCGACACCGCGGCCTTCGCCAAGCCCGCCAAGGCCGACGCGTTGCGCGGTATCGTCAAGCGCAAGGGCGAGCTGTGGATCGGCACCCTGGCGGGGCTGCGGCCGGTCAAGAACCTGCCCGCGTTGGTGCGCTCCTTCGCCGCAACGCCGGAGCAGTGGCAACTGGTGATCGTCGGGGAAGGGCCGGAAGAGCTCGCCATCCGCGCCGAGGCGGAGCGGTTGGGGATCGAGGACCGCGTCCACCTGCCCGGCTTCGCTCCGGACCCGGCGCGCTACGTCGGGCTGTTCGACGTCTTCGCGCTTTCCTCGCACAGCGAGCAGTTCCCGATCTCGCTGGTCGAGGCGATGGCCGCCGGGCTGCCGGTCGCGGCGCCAGACGTGGGCGATATTGCCGAGATGGTGAGCGCGGAGAACCGGCCGCTGATAACACCCGCCGGCGACGAACGCGCGCTCGGCCGCTCGCTCGAACTGCTCGCCTCCGACGCCGCTCTTCGCGCCAGTCTCGGCAAGGCCAACCGCGCCGTGGCCCGTGCGCGATACGACGAGAAGGTCATGATCGACACCTATCGCCACCTCTACGCACGGGCGATGGGGCGCAGCGCCCTCACCTAGCTTCAACCTGCGTTCACCAGCCGGGCATCAATCGGGTTTGGAAGTTGAATTGGCGCGCCCTTCCGGTAAAGACGCGCCGACCGGATTTCCGGCCCCATGCATTGGCACCAACGAACGGCACTCTCCGCTTGGCTCTTCCCCCCGACAACTCGCTGATCCCCGAAGACAAGCGCGCGCGTGCGCAGGCGGCGCAGGAAGACGTCCTGCTGCGCGAGGTCGATGACGCGGTGCGGCAGGACCAGTACGCCGAAGCCGCCAAGCGTTTCGGCAAGCCGGCGCTCGCCGCGGTCGTCGTGGTGCTGGCGCTGTTCGCCGCCTACCTGTTCTGGACCAACCGCCAACAGGCCGCGCGCGAGAAGGATTCGGAAGTCTTCGTCAGCGCCCTCGACCAGGTGGAGCGCGGCAACCTCGGCAGCGCGTCGAGCGCGCTCGACCCGCTGATCAAGGACGGCGGTGACGGGGCGAAGGCCGCGGCACAGATGCTCAAGGCGGGCATCGCCATGGAGCAGTCGAAGCCCGACGAGGCGGCCAGGATCTACGACACGGTCGCGGCGAGCGGCGATACCCCGCAGGCGCTCCGCGATCTGGCCACCATTCGCGGCGTGACCGCGCGCTACGACAAGATGAAGCCTGCCGACGTGGTCGCCAAGCTAAAGCTGCTGGCGGTGCCCGGTAACCCGTGGTTCGGCCCGGCGGGCGAGATCGTCGCGATGGCCTATCTCGACCAGGGCAAGAGCGCCGAGGCGGGCGCGCTGTTCGGCGCGATCGCCAAGGACAAGGACACGCCCGAGACACTGAAATCGCGCAGCCGCCAGATGGCCGGCCTGCTCGGCGTCGATGCGATCGACGATGTCGACACCGTGCTCAAGCAGCCCGCAGCCGAATGACCCTCAACAGGAACGCTCCGAAGATGACGACTGCCAAGGCCCTCACCACCGCCGGCCGCGGAGCGCTCGCATGCGCGCTCGCGCTCGGCCTCAGCGCCTGCGTCGGCGGCCTGTTCGGCAGCGGCAAGGACAAGAACGTGACCCCCACCGTGGGCAATCGCGTGCCGATCCTGTCGAAGATCGAAGGCGCCAAGGTCGATCCCGCGCTCGCCAACGTCGCGGTGGTGCTGCCGCCGCCGACCACCAACACCGAGTGGGCGCAGGCCGGCGGGACGGCGGGCAAGAGCTACGGCCACCTCGCGCTGGGCGACAACCTCGGCCAGGTGTGGACCGCCAACATTGCGGGTTCGAGCCAGCGGCGCCGGCTCGCCGCCGCGCCGGTGATCGGCGGCGGGATGCTGTTCGTCGAGGACAGCAACGGTGTGGTCAATGCCTTCGACGCGCAGACCGGCGCGCGCAGCTGGACTCACACCGCGGAAGTCGACGGCAACCTGCGTGCCGCCAACTTCGGCGGCGGCGTCAGCTACGATTCGGGCCGGGTCTACGTCACCAACGGGGTGGGCGAAGTGCTGGCACTCGACGCCTCGAACGGCAGCGAGATCTGGAAGGTCAAGCCGGCCGGCCCACTGCGCGGATCGCCGACCGTGGCCTTCGGCTCGGTCTATGTGATGACGCAGGACAACCAGATCGTCGCCCTCAACGCCGCCGACGGCAAGCTGCTGTGGAACGAAAGCGCATCCAACCAGCAGACCGGCGTGTTCGGCGTCGCCGCGCCCGCCGCCGCGCAAGGCACGGTCATCGCCGGTTATTCGAGCGGCGAGCTTATCGCCTACCGCTACGAGAACGGCCGCTCGCTGTGGGCCGACGCGCTGGCGCGCACCTCGATCTCGACCGAGGTCGGCGCGCTGACAGACATCGACGCCGATCCGATCATCGACCAGGGCCGCGTCTACGCGCTCGGCCAGGGCGAGCGCATGGCGGCCTACGAGCTGGTCACCGGCCAGCGCATCTGGGAACTGAACCTCGCCGGCATCTCCACTCCGGCGGTGGCGGGCGAGTGGATCTTCACCCTCACCGACGACGCGCGGCTGCTGGCGATCGCCCGCGGCAACGGCAAGGTGCGGTGGATCACCGCCCTCGGCCAGTGGCGCAACGCGGAGAAGAAGAAGGACCCGATCTTCTGGACCGGGCCGGTGCTCGCCGGGAACACGCTGTGGGTCGCGAACTCGCAAGGGCAGATCTACCGCGTCAGCCCGGGCGAGGGCACGTCCTCGCTGTTCCAGACCGTGAAGGCGCCGATCAGCCTGGCGCCGGTGGTGGCGAACAACACGCTCTACGTGCTCGACGACGACGGTGTGATCCACGCGTATCGCTAGCGGCCGGCAGGGCCGGCTTTGCCGTGCTGTTAACCGTTAGCCGCTAATCCGGGCGCCGATGAGCGCGTCCGGCCACCGTCTTCCGCCAGCTTGCCCGCCGAGCGATGTCTCGGCGTGGGTTGGGCTTGCGGGCCTTTCCGGCATGTTCGCGTGGTTCCTGGTGTGCCGCCATTGGCCGCTGGTCGCCGACACCTTCGGCTTGCCGGGACCGCGCGCGCGGATGGACGGGCCCTACGCGGCGATCGCGGCGATGCTGTGGTCGGTGCTGCCGATGATCGCGGTGACGCTGCTGGTCGACAAGGCGCACCTGCGCCCCTCGACCGGCATCGACTGGTCGCGCGCGCGGCCCTTGCGCGAGACGCTGCCGGTGTCAGCGGTCAAGATCGCGGCGCTGTGGGTGACCTGGGTCGTCATCGCCGGCATCTACTGCCTCGGCCGTTGGTACTGGGCGCCGCCGTACCTGTTTGCGATGGGCGTGCTCAAGGCGGCGGCGATCCCGCTGTTCGTCCTCTCAGTGCCCTATGTCGCGTGGCTCGACCGGCACATGGACAACCCGCGCGACCACGCGTGGCACTTCGGCGCGATGCTGCTCGGGCGCGAGGCATACGATCCCGCCGAGGTGAAGCGCCACTGGCGCGCGTGGATCATCAAGGGCTTCTTCGGCGCATTCATGATCTCGATCCTGCCCGCGGGGTGGCAGGCGGCGGTGAGTGCCGACTACGCTGCAATGCTCCGCAGCCCCGCCGACCTCGGGATGGCGCTGATCACGCTGCTGTTCCTGATCGACGTGCAGATCGGCACCGTCGGCTATCTCGTCACCTTCCGGCCATTGGACGCGCACATCCGCAGCGGCAATCCGCTGCTCGCCGGCTGGGTCGCGGCGCTGATGTGCTATCCGCCGTTCGTGTTCACCTTCATGGGGCAGGGCATGCTCGGCTATGAAGCGGGGACGCCGGGCAGGGGCGATGCCAACTGGGCGTTCTGGCTGGCAAACCACCCGGCGCTGATGTGGCTGTGGGCCGCGCTGCTGGTGGCGCTCACCGCGCTCTACGCGTGGGCGACGGTCGCGTTCGGGCTGCGCTTTTCCAACCTGACCTATCGCGGGGTGCTCACGAACGGGCCATACCGCCTGTCCCGCCACCCGGCCTACCTCGCCAAGAACAGCTTCTGGTGGCTTTCGACGCTGCCGTTCCTGGTGACCAACGGCAATCCGGTCGACGTCATCCGCAACTGCGTCGGGCTCGCCGCGGTCAACGCGATCTATTTCTGGCGCGCGCGGACCGAGGAGGAGCACCTCTGGGCCGAAGACCCCAAGTACCGCGCCTATCACGCGTGGATGAGCGAGCACGGCCTCATCACCGCACCGCTGGTGCGCCTGAAGCGCAGGCTGCGCTGGCGGCCGCGCGATCTCGGGCTGGTCGAACGCCCGGCGGAATAAACGCCTAGAGCGGCGTTCCTTCGCCGACTTCGTACATCTTGAGGTCGCGCTCGATCACCCCGGCATCGCGCATCGCCGCGCCCCACGGCTTCATGTGCGGCGCGGCACCGTGGGCGCGCAGGGCCTCGGCATCGCGCCACAGCTCGGACACGTGCATCAGGTCGGGATCGAGCACGTCGCGCGCGTAGGCGTAGCGGATGCACCCATCCTCCTGCCGGGTGGCGGCGAGGACCGTTTCCATCGCCTCACGCACCTTGTCGAGACCGCCTTGCGCCACGCGCACCGTGCCAGCCACCAGGATCATCACTGCGTCTCCCTTCAGAAACTTTCTTCGTAAACCCGCGTCACGTCGCCGTTCCACTCGCCGTGATAGAGGTCGAGCAGGCGCTGCGCCGGGACCACGCCGCTGGCGACGATATCATCGAGCGGGCCGAGGAAACCGGTCTCGTTGTCGCCCGCGCTGTTGAGCTGGCCGCGCGCGGTGAGCCCGGAGCGGGCGATCGCCAGCACCTCGGGCGCGATGTCGCGCAACGTGCGTCCGCCGCGCACCGGCGCGTCGAGCCCGAGCTTGGGCACCGCGTTCCGCAGCGCCTCGCGCTCCTCCATCGTCCAGTGCTTGACGAGGTCCCACGCCGCATCGAGAGCGCCCTGGTCGTACAGCAGGCCGACCCACAGCGCGGGCAGCGCGCAGATGCGGTTCCACGGACCGCCATCCGCGCCGCGCATCTCGAGGAAGGACTTCAAACGCACCTCGGGGAAGGCGGTCGAAAGGTGATCGGTCCAGTCGCTCGCCCGGGGTTTCTCACCCGGCAGAACCGCAAGCTCGCCGCGCAGGAAGTCGCGGAAGCTGTGGCCGGCGGCATCGATGTATTTGCCGTCGCGGAACACGAAGTACATCGGCACGTCGAGCATGTAGTCGACGTAGCGTTCGTAACCGAAGCCATCCTCGAACACGAACGGCAGCATGCCGGTGCGATGCGGGTCGGTGTCCGACCAGATGTGGCTGCGGTAGCTCAGGTAGCCGTTGGGCTTGCCCTCGGTGAACGGCGAGTTCGCAAACAGCGCGGTGGCAAGCGGCTGCAGCGCCAGCGAAACGCGGAACTTCTGCGCCATGTCCGCCTCGCTCGAATAATCGAGGTTGGTCTGGATGGTGCAGGTCCTGAGCATCATGTCGAGGCCGAGGCTGCCGACCCGGGGCATGTGTCGCAGCATGATCTCGTAGCGGCCCTTGGGCATGATCGGCAGCTCGGCGCGGGTCTTGTCCGGCCACATACCGAGGCCGAGGAAGCCGACCCCGCATCGGTCGCCGACATCCTTCACCTGCGCCAGGTGGCGCCCGGTTTCCTCGCAGGTCTGGTGTAGGTTTACCACGGCGGCGCCCGAGAGTTCGAGCTGGCCGGCGGGTTCGAGGCTGACGTTGCCGTCGGCACCCTTCAGCGCGATGACGTTCTTCTGACCATTTGGGCCGACTTCCTCGATCGGCTCCCACCCGAACTTGGTGAGTGCCATGAGGAGGTCGCGGATGCCGCAGGGTTCGTCGTAGGCAGGGGCGTGGAAGTCGCCATCCTTCCACACCAGCTTCTCGTGCTCGGTGCCGATGCGCCAATCTTCGCGCGGCTTTTCGCCCTTGGCCATGGGCGCCACGAGCTGGTCGCGGCTCTCGATGACGGGGTCGTTGGCGCTCGAGGCTTCGCGGGTGCTCATGCCGGTTGCACTAGAAAACGCAAATGCCGCGCGCCAGCGAATTAATCACGCCAATCGCCGACCGCGCCCATCCACAGCGTAACCGCTGATATCGCAGCGGTTTCCGCCCGCAGGATACGCGGTCCGAGCGACACCGGAACAGCCTGGGGTAGCGCGCGAATCGCGTCGTTCTCGGCATCGTCGAACCCGCCCTCGGGCCCGATCAGGATCGCCGCGGGACCAGGGTGCGACGCCATCGCGGCAGGCGCGGGGTCCCCGCCGCGTTCGTCGCAGAAGAACAGCGTGCGGTTCGCGGGCCAGTCGACGAGCAGCTTTTCGAGCCGCACAAGAGGTTCAAGCTCGGGCAGCGCGGTGCGCTCGCACTGCTCGGCCGCCTCGATCATCCGCTTGACCAGCCGGCCGGCGTTGATCTGGCGGACCTGGGTCCGGCGCATTTCGACGGGCACGAACTTGCGTACCCCGAGTTCGCAAGCTTTCTCCGCCACCAGTGCGAAGTTGTCGCGCTGGATGGGGGAGGCGCAAAGCCACAGGTCGGGCACATCCTCGTGAGGGGCGAGCAGGCTCTCAACCCGGGCGGAAGAGCGGCCGGAGGCGGCCGGCCCCAAGCGGGCGACGTATTCGCCGGTGCGGTTGTCGAACAGGCGGACCGGGTCGCCTTCCTTGAGGCGCAGGACCGAGAAGAAATAGCGCGTCTCGGGATTATCGAGCGGCACCTCGGCGCCGACCGCCAGCTCGCGGTCGACGTAGAGGCGCGGGGTGGATTTGGGCGGCCAGGCAGGGACCTTGGGTTGGTGCGAAGGCGGGCGGGGGACGGACATCGATTGGCGCTGTCCTACACCCTCCGGGATATGGCAAGGCGGACCCATGCATCGCGCCGTTCGTCGCTCGTCTCGCCGTCGTCCCAGCCGACCTTTGCTGGGCCAGGTATTTCCGCCCCAGAACACCGTGACAAGCGTGACAAGTTCAGCTTCGAGCCTGCACGCATGAACGGCGAGACGATCGTCCCCGACAGCGAGCACCGCGGCATAGTCGCTCGCCTGCCGCGGCTTCCGCGCGATCTTGCCATGCTCGCACGGTTCGACCGGCCGATCGGCTGGTGGCTGCTGTTCTGGCCGTGCGCGTGGGGCGTGTGGCTGGCGGGAGCGGGCTGGCAACTCGGCCTCGTGCTGTGGCTGCTCCTCGGCAGCATTGCGATGCGCGGGGCGGGGTGTGTGTACAACGACATCGTCGATGCCGACCTCGACCGGCGGGTCGCGCGCACCGCGAGCCGCCCGGTGGCGAGCGGGCGAGTGTCGGCGAAACTGGCGTGGGGGTGGCTGGCAGCGCTGTGCCTGATTGGCCTCGTCGTCTTGCTGCAATTGCGCTGGCAGGCGGAGTTGGTGGCGCTCGCCAGCCTCGCGCTGGTCGCGGCCTATCCGTTCATGAAGCGCATCACCTGGTGGCCGCAGGCGTGGCTCGGCCTCGTGTTCACCTGGGGGGTCTTGGTCGGCTGGGTCGCCCTGCGCGGCGACCGGCTGGAGGTGGCAGCCGCGCTCTACGCCGGGGCGTTCTTCTGGTGCATGGGCTACGACACGATCTACGCGCTGCAGGACCGCGAGGACGACGCGCTGGTCGGCATCCGCTCGAGCGCACTGCGGCTCGGCCGCCACGTCCGGTCGGGCGTCGCGCTGTTCTACGCCGCCGCGGTGGCGCTGTGGGTGCTGGCGTTCTGGCTGCTGCGCGGCGACCCCATCGCGCTCCTCGCGCTCGCGCCAGCGGCGCTGCACCTCGCGTGGCAGGTCGCGACCCTCGACCCTGCCGATCCCGCCAACCCGCTCGAACGCTTCCGCTCCAACCGCTTCGCCGGCGCGCTCGTGGCGGCGGCGTGCTTCGTCGTGGGGAACGCCTAGTCCTCGCGCGCCGCCCTGACGGCGCCGGCGGCAGCGAACGGGGCGATGGCGCAGAGGGCAAGGCTGATCGCGGCGCACAGCGCGAGGCCCGCGCCGTCTGGCTGGGCGAGCGCCCCGGCGCCGAAGATCAGTACCGGCACCGCGAGCGGGATCAGCAGCAGCCCGCCGAGCGCCGCCCCTCCGCGCACCGTGGCGGTAAGCGCGG
>JAEWKG010000151.1 GCA_023386135.1 Pseudomonadota bacterium
GCGCAGGGCTGGGCCGTCGAGCGCCGCCGCTTGCGCGAAGTCCTCGATCCCGGTTTCGACCAGCAGCCGGTCCGCCGCCGCGACATAGGCGCGCACCGTGTGCGGCGACCGGCGCCGGCCATCGCGCAAGTGCGCGCGCCAAGCCTCCAGCAGATCGGCCTTGCTCACGCCGCGACCAGGCTCGCCGGTACAAGCTCGCCGAGCAGCGCATCGAGCAGCGGCATGCCGGCGTCGGTCACCACGATCCGCCCGCCTTCCCGCCGCACCAGCCCGAGTGAGGCGTGGAAGGCCAACCGTTCGAAGTCGACCAGTTCGTTGGCGGGAATCGCAAAGCGGCGGGACAATTGCGCGAGGTCGATCCCTTCGGCGAGCCGCAGCCCCATCAGCAGCGCTTCCGATGCCTGCTCCTGCGATCCGAGGGTCCGCTCCTCCGCGATCCCATGACCTTGCTCGACGACCGCAGCGAGGAAATTCTCCGGCTTCTTGTGCCGCACCGTCGCTCTGCCTCCGCGCCGTCCGTGCGCGCCGGGGCCGATCCCGACGTAGTCGTGGTATCGCCAGTACGCGAGGTTGTGCCGGCTCTCCTCGCCGGGCCGGGCGTGGTTGGAGATTTCATACGCCGGCAATCCCGCCGCGGCGGTCATCTCGCGGGTTAGCGCGAACAGGTCCGCCGCGGGATCGTCAGCCAGCGGTTCGAACGCACCTAGCCGCACATCGGTGGAGAAACGGGTGCCGAGCTCGATGGTCAGCTGATAGAGCGACAGGTGCTCGGTTCCCAAATTTAGCGCGCGGGACAGTTCGGCGCGCCAGGCCGCTTCGGTTTGGCCCGGTCGCGCGTAAATCAGATCGGCGCTGACCCGGCTGAACACCCTTTTTGCGGTTCCGAGCGCTGCTAGTCCTTCTCGCGCATCGTGCAGCCTGCCGAGAAACCGCAGCGCCTCGTCATCGAGCGCCTGCAGCCCGAGCGAGACGCGGTTCACCCCCGCCGCCGCGATCCCGGCGAACCGCTCGGCCTCGACCGAGGACGGGTTCGCCTCCAGCGTAATCTCGACATTTGGCGCGAAACCCCACAGCCGCTCGGCTTCCGCCAAGAGCGCCGCGACGAGCGCCGGCGGCATCAGGCTCGGCGTGCCGCCGCCGAAGAATATCGATTCCAGCGACTCGCCTCCGGCCAGCGCGGCCTCGTGCCGCATGTCGGCGATGAGGGCGTCTTGCCAGGCGGCATGGTCGACCGTCTCGCGGACATGGCTGTTGAAGTCGCAATACGGGCATTTGCGCGCGCAGAACGGCCAGTGGATGTAGAGCGCGCGGGCCATTTCGTCCTTCAGAATCGGTTAACTGGGCCAAGCGTAGCATACTCGGCCATGGGGTTGGGTCGCATCGTTCCCGCAGCGCTTGCGGGTCTCGCCATTTTCGGTTCCGCGCTGCTGTCGCATTCGGCGCAGGGGCAGGACCGCGTCAACCGCTTTGCCGAGCGCCTGCTCGCCGCGCACAACGCCGAGCGCGTCCGCATCGGTGCGCCGCCACTGCGCTGGTCGGGCAGGCTGGCGCATGACGCCGATACCTGGGCCGAAGTGCTCGCCAAGCGCGGCCAGCTCCAGCATTCCAGCAGTGATGCGCGCCACGGCATGGGCGAGAACCTGTGGATGGGTTCGGCTGGTTACTTCAGCGCGGAGGACATGATCGGCGGCTTCGTGTCGGAGCGCGCCAAGTTCCGTGCGGGTACGTTTCCGCAGGTCAGCCGCACCGGCAACTGGGCCGACGTCGGGCACTACACCCAGCTCATCTGGCCAACGACCCAAGAGGTCGGTTGTGCGGTCGCCAAGGGGCAGGGCAACGACGTGCTGGTGTGTCGCTATGCGCCTGCCGGCAACGTCTACGGCGAGAAGATCGGCTAGCGGCCGAACTGCTCGGCGACGAGCTTGGCGAACGCATCGGCGCGGTGGCTGATGCGGTGTTTTTCCTCCGGGTCGAGCTCGGCGAAGGTCATTTCGCGGCCCTGCGGCACGAACACCGGATCATAGCCGAAGCCCATCGTTCCGCGCGGAGGCCAGGTGAGGGTCCCTTCGGCGCGGCCTTCGTAGACTTCGGTCTCGCCGTCGGGCCAGGCGAGCGCGAGGACGCAGCTGAACCACGCATCGCGCGGTGTTGCGGACCCTTTCGCCTGCAGCAGTCCCTCGACTTTGCCCATCGCCATGAACCAGTCGCGGCCGGGATCGCCCTCGAACCACTGCCGCTCCGCCCAGTCGGCGGTGTAGACGCCCGGCCGCCCGTCGAGCGCTGCGACCGACAGCCCGCTGTCGTCCGCGAGCGCCGCGAGGCCCGACGCCTCCGCCGCGGCGCGCGCCTTGATCAATGCGTTCTGCACGAAGGTCGTGCCGGTCTCGGCCGGCTCGGGCAGCCCGAGCGACCCGGCCGAGATGCACTTGACCCCGTACGGCTCCAGCAGCGCGCCGATTTCCTTGAGCTTGCCCGCGTTGTGCGTGGCGATGACCAGCGTGCCGGAGCCGATCCGGCGGGTCATCGGGTGGCGCTCTCCTGCGCGCGGAAGATCTGCGCGCAGCCGATCTGGGCGAGGCGGAGCAGGCGCAGCAGGCCTTCCTCGTCGTACGTCGCGCCCTCCGCGGTGGCCTGGACTTCGGCTATCTTGCCGCCTTCGATCAGGACGAAGTTGGCGTCGGCGTCGGCCGCGCTGTCCTCGAGGTAGTCGAGGTCGAGCACCGGTGTGCCCTGGTGGATGCCGCAACTGATTGCGGCCACCTTGGCCTCGATCGGGTCCTCGGCCAGCAGGCCCTTCTTTATCAGGCCATCGACCGCCAGACGCAGCGCGACCCACGCACCGCTGATCGAGGCGGTGCGGGTGCCCCCGTCGGCCTGGATCACGTCGCAGTCGAGCACGATCTGCCGTTCCCCCAGCTTGTTCATGTTGACCACCGAGCGCAGGCTGCGGCCGATCAGCCGCTGGATTTCCTGCGTCCGCCCGCTCTGCTTGCCCTTGGCCGCTTCGCGCTGGCCGCGGGTGTGGGTGGCGCGCGGGAGCATAGAGTATTCGGCGGTGACCCAGCCTTGGCCCTTGCCGCGCAGGAACGGCGGGACGCGTTCTTCGACGCTGGCGGTGCAGATGACCTTGGTATTGCCGAAGCTGACCAGGCAGCTGCCCTCGGCATGCACGGTGTAGCCGGTGTCGATGGTGATGGCGCGCATCTCGTCGGGCGCGCGGCCGGATCGTCGCATGATCTGTCCTTTGGGTGAGTCGTTGCCGGCGCGTTAGGCGCTTCGCCCTTGAGGCTGCAAGGACAGGCTCTAGATAGGCCGGCATGCCGACGCCGCCCGTCACCGAACTCAGCACCCGCGCGCGCGATATCTTCCGCCTGGTGGTGGAAGGCTACATCGCGAGCGGGCAGCCGGTCGGGTCCAAGACGCTGGCGGGCGAGCGGGGGCTCAACCTGTCGTCCGCGTCGATCCGCTCGGTGCTGGCCGAGCTCGAAGGGCTCGGACTGCTCGCCGCGCCGCACACCAGCGCGGGGCGCCTCCCGACGGAAAGCGGCCTGCGGCTGTTCGTCGATGGCATGATGCAGGTTGCCGAACCGACCCGTCAGGAGCGGCAGGCGATCGAAAAGCGTCTCGCCGCACCCGGCCCGATCGAGGCGGCGCTGGAAGCCACGAGCGCTTTGCTGTCCGACATCTCTGGGGCAGCCGGAATGGTCATGGTGCCGCGCAAGGAGCCGCGGCTTTCCCAACTCACCCTTGTGCCGCTCAGCCCGACGCGCGCTCTCGCCGTGTTAGTTGGCGAGGACGGCGGGATCGAGAACCGGGTCATCGAACTCGCCGCGCCGCCCAGCACGTCCGCGCTCGCGCAGGCCGGCCATTTAATAACCGCGCGGCTCTCG
>JAEWKG010000211.1 GCA_023386135.1 Pseudomonadota bacterium
GCCGCGCTGATGCTGGCGAGCCCGGCATCGAGCTACACCACCGGCGCCCTGGTGCAGGTGGATGGGTGGCCGCGTTGATGTCGGCGCACGAAGGCTAGCGACCCCAGCTTTCGCTGGGGTGACGCTCCCTGCCCGATCCAGCCCAAACCGTCATCCCAGCGAAAGCTGGGATCGCTGTCGGCTACAGCACGACCTCGAACAGATCGCCCCACTCCGGATTCGCGCTCTCGATCAGCTCGACCTTCCACGCGCGCTTCCACGCCTTGATCGCTTTCTCGCGCGCGATGGCATCCTCGATCCCGTCATGAGGTTCGGCATAGACGAGGAGTTTCAAGCCATACTTGCGGCAAAACGCCGATCCGGTTCCTGCACGATGCTGGGTCATACGGGCGGCAAGGTCGGACGTGACGCCGACGTATAAAACCCCACCCGGTTTATTGGTCAGTATGTAGACCCAGCCGCATTTCACGTCGACCTCGCGCTAGCAGGAGAGCGATCCCAGCTTTCGCTGGGATGACGTCTTGTCACATCGACCGGGCGATCAGCATCTTCATGATCTCGTTCGACCCGCCGTAGATGCGGCTGATGCGGCTGTCGCGGAACATGCGGGCGATGGCGTATTCGTTGATATAGCCCCACCCGCCGTGGAACTGCAGGCACTTGTCGACCACTTCGCCCTGCAGCTCGGTCAGCCAGTACTTGGCGATCGAGGCGGTGGTGACGTCGAGCTCGCCCTTCAGCACCTTGGCGGTGCAATCGTTGATGAACACCTTGGCCGCGGTCGCCCGAGCCTTGAGGTCGGCGAGCACGAACTGGGTGTTCTGGAAGTCCCAGATGGTCTTGCCGAACGCCTTGCGCTGCTTGACGTATTCCACCGTCGTATCGAGCGCCTTTTCGATGGTCTGCATAGCGCCGATGGCGATCGACAGGCGTTCCTGCGGCAGCTCGCCCATCAACTGGTAGAAACCGCGCCCTTCGACTCCGCCGAGGACGTTCTCGGCCGGAATGAAGACGTCGTCGAAGAACAGCTCGCTGGTGTCGGCCGCATCCTGGCCCACCTTGTCGAGCTTCTTGCCGCGGCGAAAACCATCGGCGCCGTCGGTTTCCAGGCACATCAGGCTGATGCCCTTGGCGCCCTGGGTCGGATCGGTCTTGGCGACGACAATGATGAAGTTGGCGAGCTGACCGCTGGAGATGAAGGTCTTCGCCCCGTTGAGGCGGTAGCCGTTGCCGTCCTTGATCGCGGTGGTGGTGATGTTCTGCAGATCCGAGCCCGCGCCCGGTTCGGTCATCGCGATCGCGCTGATAAGCTCGCCGGTGACGAGCTTGGGCAGCCACTTCTTCTTCTGTTCTTCGGTCCCGTGGCGGACGACGTAGGGCAGGATGATCACATTGTGCAGCGACGAGGCGAATCCATCGACGCCCTTGTCGGCCTGCTGTTCGAGCAAAACGAGATCGTGCCGGAAGTCGCCGCCGTGGCCGCCGTATTCTTCCGGCACGGTCATGCCTAGCAGGCCCGCCTGGCCGGCCTCTTCCCAGAACGCGCGCTCGACCATCCCATCCTCGCGCCACTTCTCGATCCGCTTGGGCGGTGCGTGCTGCTCGAAGAACTTGCCGACCGCGTCGCGGAAGACGGCGATCTCCTCGTCCTGCATGAACTCGGGATCGGGAACGTCGATGACGGGCATGGGGAGGTCCTCTCGCTTCGCCTCTTGGCGGTTTGATTCTTGGGTTGAGAGGAGCGTATCAGCCGAGTAGCGATCCGCAACCGAATTTTCCGCTTACGTAAAGGGCAGGCATGATCGAGCAGGGACCAACGAGCCAGAGCTACATCAGCCAGCGCACGCGGCTGCACTACGCCGACTGGGGCAACCCTGATGCGCCGCCGCTGATCCTGCTCCACGGCGGGCGCGACCACTGCCGCAACTGGGACTGGACCGCGCAGGCGCTGCGCGGCGAGTGGCACGTGATCTGTCCCGACCTGCGCGGCCACGGCGACAGCGAGTGGAACAACAACGGCGTCTACAACACGATGGGTTACGTCTACGACCTCGCCCAGCTGATCCACCAGCTCGGCCTGGCGCCGGTAACGATCGTCGCGCACTCGCTGGGGGGCAACATCTCGACCCGCTACACCGGCCTCTATCCCGACACCGTGCGGCGGCTGGTGACCATCGAGGGTCTCGGCCCCAGTCCCAAGATGATCGAGCAGCGGCGGGAGCGGTTCTACGGCGACCAGTGGACCAGCTGGATCGACAAGAAGCGCGAGGCTTCCTCGCGCTCGGTGCGCAAGTACGCCACCTTCGAGGACTGTTTGGCGCGGATGAGGGAGGCGAACAGCTACCTCTCGGCCGAGCAGGCGCGGCACCTCACGCTGCATGCGGTGATGCGCAACGAGGACGGGACCTTCAGCTGGAAGTTCGATCCGCACCTCCACGCCTGGCCGCCCGACGACGTGCCCACCAAGGGCCAGCACGCGCTATGGGGCGCGATCACCTGCCCAACGCTGATGATCTACGGCGCGGATTCGTGGGCCAGCAATCCGGAGAAAGACGGGCGGCTGCAGTACTTTGGGCCTAACGTGAAGGTCAGCGAATACGAACGGGCGGGGCATTGGGTGCACCACGACCGGTTTGAGGATTTTGTGGCTGAGGTGCGGGAGTTCATCGCCTAAACCGTATCGGGCTTGGCAAGCAACGCTCGGCGTATCGGACCTATTGCCCGATTCATCGACCCGCGAAGCGGGCGCGGAACCAATGTACGCGGAAAGCGATTGATCGTGGACGCGACCAACGCGCGTAAGTCACTATTTTACCGAAGGGACGCCAGGATGAAAACCCACAAGCTAGCGCTCGCATTTGCCGCAGGTGCATTAGCAACCGCTCCGGTGGTCGCGCAGGCTCAGGAGCGCGCATCAGCGCCTGCGAGCGAGCAAAGCGAACTGTTCGGGGGCGGCGGCGCCACGTGGATCGGCATTCTCGCGACCATCGCCGTCGTGGTCCTGGCGGTCATCGCGGCGACGCGCGATCACAACGACCCGGTCAGCCCCTGACAATCAGGTAACTGTGCCCGCCGTACGCAGCTGTGCGATCTCGGCGGGCCCCAGTCCGAGTGAACCGATGATTGCGCTGGTCTGATCCCCCGGCATCGGCGCCGGCTCGGGCGTCGCATTCCGCGTCCCCGAATACCGCGGCGCTGGCGCAGGCTGCATCGCCCCGCCCACCTCGATGAACGTGCCGCGCGCCATGTTGTGGGGGTGAACGACCGCCTCGCTCATCGTCAGCACCGGCGCGTAGCAGACGTCGGAGTGCTCCATCAGGGCGTCCCATTCGGCGCGGGTCTTGGTCTTGAACAGCGCGGTGAGCTTGGCCTTGAGCGCGCCCCACTGGCCGCGATCGTGCTGGGCGTCGAAGTTCTTGTCCTCGGCGAGGCCGGCGCGGGCGCGGAGTTCGGCGTAGAACTGGGGCTCGATGCTGCCGATCGAGACGAACTTGCCGTCCGCCGTCTCGTAGGGGTCGTAGAAGTGCGCGCCGGTATCGAGCATGTTGACGCCGAGGTCCTCCGACCACACACCCATCGCCTTCATCCCGTGCATCATGCTCATCAGGATCGCGGTGCCTTCGGTCATCGCGGCGTCGATGACCTGACCCTCGCCGCCCCGCGCGACATTGAGCAGCGCCGAGACCATCCCGAACGCGAGCATCATTCCGCCGCCGCCGAAATCGCCCACCATGTTGATCGGCGGGGTCGGCTTGCCGCCCGCGCGCCCGAAGTGCGCCAGCGCGCCGGCGAGCGCGATGTAGTTGATGTCGTGCCCGGCGTAAGGGGCATAGGGCCCCGTCTGCCCCCACCCGGTCATGCGGCCGTATACGAGCTTGGGATTGTCGGCGAGCAGCTCGTCCGGTCCCAGCCCGAGCCGCTCCATCACCCCGGGGCGGAAGCCTTCGATGATCCCGTCGGCGCTAGCGGCGATCTTGCGCGCCAAGGCGACGCCCTCCGCGCTCTTCAGGTCGATCGCGATCGACTTGCGGCCGCGCGCGAGCACGTCCTTGCTCGTCACCGGCTGCGATCCGCCGCGCGAGCCGCTGGCGCGGTCGATGCGGATCACCTCGGCGCCGTGATCGGCGAGCATCATGCCGCAGAACGGCCCCGGGCCAATGCCGGCGAACTCGACGATGCGGATACCGTCCAGCGGGCCGGGCATTACTTGCCCTTCCAGTTGGGCGCGCGCTTCTCGGCGAAGGCGAGGCTGCCCTCGCGCGCGTCCTCGCTCATGAACACCTGCGGCATCAGCTCACCCTGCTTCGCCCAACGCTCGGCATGGCTCCAGCCGGGCGATTCGTTGATGACCTGCTTCGACACCCGCACCGCCACCGGGCCGTTGGCGGTGACCGCCTTGGCCAGCTCGAGCGCGGCGTCGAGCGCCGAGCCATCGGTCACCCGGTTGATCAGGCCGAGGTCGTAGGCTCGACTCGCGTCGATGAAGTCGCCGGTCAGCGCCAGCTCCATCGCGATCTTGGGCGGGATCATCGCCGGCAGCTTGACGAGGCCGCCCGCTGCCGCCGCCAGCCCCCGCTTGGCCTCGGGAATGCCGAACTTGGCCTTCGAATTCGCGACGACGAGATCGCACGAGATCATCAGTTCGAACCCGCCCGCGAGTGCATAGCCCTCGACCGCGGCGATCAGCGGCTTGACCGGGCCCTTCTCGGTGATCCCGCCGAACCCGCGGCCCTCAACGCTCGGCCGCTCGCCGCGCAGGAAGCCCTTCAAATCCATGCCCGAGCAGAACGTCCCGCCCGCGCCGGTGAGGATTGCCACGCGCAAGCTGTCGTCGCTGTCGAGCCGGTCCATCGCCTCCGCGATGCCCTCGGCCGCGGCCTTGTTCATCGCGTTCTTCGCCTCGGGCCGGTTG
>JAEWKG010000204.1 GCA_023386135.1 Pseudomonadota bacterium
GCGCGCTGACCCGGATCGGCTAGGATAATTCCCGCACCAACGGGGCAAGAATCTCTCCTGCCGCAGCACTTGCCAGCCGCGCCGAACGCGGCAATGCGAGGACAGGGAGGACACGCGGCTTGGCAGACACGGAACTGGTCGAGGACGGCTCGCTGCTCGGGCGCTTCGGGGGCGAGAAGCCGCCCGCCGCGCCATGGTTCGATGCGGTCCTGGCGATCGAGCCGGAGCGGTCGTTCTTCGACGTCGATGGTGCCCAGATCGAGCTCCTCGCCTGGGGCGAGGTCGGCCGGCCCGGCCTGCTGTTCCTCCACGGCAATGCCGCCCACGCCGACTGGTGGAGCTTCATCGCGCCGTTCTTCGCCGCCGATTACCGCTGCGCGGCGATCTCCTGGTCGGGCATGGGCCGTTCCGACTGGCGCGAGCAATACGCCATCCCGACCTTCGCCAAGGAAATCCTCACCTCGATCGAGGTTGCCGGGCTCGCCGCCTCAGGCCAGCCGCCGGTGATCGTCGCGCACTCGTTCGGCGGCTTTCCCACGCTCTACATTTGCGCCGAGCACCCTGAGGCCATCACCGGCGCCATGTTGGTCGATTCCTCTCCGCCCAAGCGCGGGGGAGGGCCGCCGCCGCGGCTGGCGCAGGGGCGCAGCGAGCACAACCGCTACCCCACGCTCGCCGACGGCCTCAGGCGCTTCCGCTTCCTGCCCGAGCAGGAGACAGGGCGACCCGAGCTGATCGACCACATGGCACGCGGCTCGCTCAAGCAGGTGCCCGCCACCGCCGACCAGCCGGCGGGCTGGACATGGCGTTTCGATCCGCAGTTTTGGAGCAACTTCGAACGCGACGACCTGGCCGAAGAGCTGGTCACCCGCGCGAAGGCGCCGATCGGCATGATCTACGGCCGGCATTCCGCGCTGCTGACGCCCGAGCGGGTGGCCGAGATGAAGGCTGCGATCCCCGACCTGCGCTTCGTAACCGAGCTGCCCGATGCCGCGCATCACGTGCTGGTCGACGATCCGCTCGGCCTGATCGACGCGATCCGCGACGGGATTCCCAAGCTCGTCTGAGCGCCGGCGCTAGCCGACGAGGGTAGCGAACACCCGGTGATGGCCTTGGCCGACGATCCGCTCCATCCCGCCGGCGACCGTCAGCTCGCCCGCTTCTATCCGGCGGTCGAAAGCGTCGATCATCGCCACCGTCTCGGCAGCCAGCCGCGCGCCGCGTTCGAACAGCTCGGCGCGCTACCGCACGGGATCGCTGCGGCCGGCCTCGAACAGCGTCTCGAGCAGGGCGAAATCGGTGCGATAGGCGACGAGGTCCTGCTCGTGGTCGAGCCGTGCCTCAGGGCCCCAGCGGTCGAGCTGCTCGAACCCGTGCCGGGCGAGCAGGTCGGCGAGACGCGGCCAGGTGTAGAAGTCGATCCGCGGCGCAAACAGATCGTCGATGAAGGTGCGCCGCTTGTTGGGCGCGAGGCCCGCGGCGGTGACCGCCGCCTCGATCGCGGGCAGGCCGATTTCCGCCGCGATCGGCCGCAGCAGCGACATCAGCGGCCAGCGCAGGCCGCCAGTGGCGTAGACGAGGAGGTAGATCATTCCGCCAGGCCGCAGCACGCGCGCCAGTTCGGCCAGAGCGGTCTCGGGATCGCCGGTGTGCATCAGCACGCCCGCGCACCACACGACATCGAAGCTGTCGTCGGGGAACGGCAGCGACTCGATCGATCCTTCGAGGAACGAGACGCCCGGCATACCGGCGCCGCGCTTGCGAGCGTCGGCGATGCCGAGATCGACGCCAACCACGTTGGCGGCGCCCAGCCGCGCCATGGCGATCGCGTTACGCCCGCCGCCGCAGCCAGCGTCGAGGCAGTCCTTGCCGGAGAAGAAGGCCGGATCGAAGCCCTTGAGCCGCAGCCGCCGCTCGAACAGGTCGACCGACTGGTCGAACAGGACCTCGTCGTAGGGTTCCCACAGCGAACCGAACAGGTCGCCGGTGGCGGCGTCACCCTCGCGTAATTTCAGCACGGAATATTCCCCTGCGTGCGCGCCCCCGCGCGGGTCCACTACCTCCCGCGCGATCCCCGAACGCGCGCGGTGCGTTCGGGCAAGCGACGCCCGTAACACAGTCAGGCTAACGCGCACGTGAATTCGCAGGGCGCGCGTTAAGCGGTGCTAACCATATATGGCGCGGTTTTAGGCGCGCAGGGGACCTAGAGCGTCGCCATGTCGATGACGAAGCGGTACTTGACGTCGCTCGCTTCCATCCGGTCGTAGGCTTCGTTGACGCCCTCCATCGCGATCGTCTCGATCTCGGGGACGATGCCCTTCTCGGCACAGAAATCGAGCATCTCCTGCGTTTCTGCGAGACCGCCGATGCCGCTGCCGGTGAGGATCTTGCGGCCCAGCAGGATGCCGGTGTGAAGCTCGGGCATCTTGTCGATCATGCCGACGATCACCTGCACCCCGTCGACCTTGAGGAGTTGAAGGTAGGGCGCGACGTCATGGCGCACGGGGATGGTGTTGAGCACCATGTCGAAAGTGCCGGCAGCGGCGCGCATCGCTTCGCGGTCGGTGGTGTTGAGGAAGGCGTGCGCACCCAGCGCGGTGGCGTCGGCGCGCTTGTCCTCGCTGCGGCTGAGCACGGTGACCTCCGCGCCCATCGCCGCGGCGAGCTTGACCCCCATGTGCCCGAGGCCGCCGAGCCCCGCGACCGCGACCTTGCTGCCGGGCCCGACATTCCACTGCCGTAGCGGCGAGTAGCTCGTTATCCCTGCGCACAGGAGCGGCGCTGCGGCGTCCGATGACAGCGCGTCGGGCACCTTGAGCACGAATGCCTCGCGGCAGACGATGCGGTCGGAATACCCGCCGTAGGTGATCGTGCCGTCCTGCCGGTCCTTGCCGTTATAGGTGCCGGTCATGCCCTTCTTGCAGTACTGTTCCAACCCCGCTGTACAGTTCTCGCACTCCATGCAGGCGTTGACCATGCAGCCGATCGCGACCCGGTCGCCGACCGTGTGGCGGGTCACCGCCTCGCCCACCGCGGCGACGGTGCCGACGATCTCGTGCCCCGGTACGACCGGATAGGTCGTGCGGCCCCAATCGTTCCGCGCGGTGTGAAGGTCGGAGTGGCAGATGCCGCAGTGGGTGATGTCGATCAGCACGTCGTCCGGGCGCAGGCCGCGGCGGGTGAAGTCCATCGGCGCCATCCCGCTGTCGGGCGCGGTCGCCGCGTAGCCGCGGGCGGGGTATTCGTTGGTTTGGCTGGCCATCGGAACGGTCCTTACTTGGGCGGCATGCGGATACCGCCGTCGAGGCGGAACTGGTGCGCGTTGAGGTAGCCGTTGCGGGCGATCTCCAGCACCAGCGAGGCGAACTCTTCGGGCTCGCCGAGGCGCTTGGGGAAGGGAACGCTGGCGTTGAGCTGGTCCCACATCGCCGGGTTGCGGTCCTTCATTCCGAGCATGAGCGGGGTGGCGAAGATGCCGGGCATGATCGAGTTCACCCGGATGCCGAGATCCATCAGGTCGCGCGCCATCGGCAGCACGAGGCCGTTCACGCCGGCCTTGCAACTGCCGTAGATTACCTGGCCGATCTGCCCGTCCTGCGCCGCGACGCTGGCGGTGAGGACGATCGCCCCGCGCTCGCCGTCGTCGTTCAAGGGTTTGGCGTTGGCCATGCCGAGCGCCGAGATCGAGGCGACGCGGTAGCTCGAGACCAGCACGCCCTCGGCGCCGAACGCGTAGTCCTCCGTCGAGAGACGCTTGTAGCCGCCGCTCGCCTTGTCCCAGCCGACCGTCTTGCCGCGCCGGCTGGTCATCGCGCAGTGGACCGTCACGCGCTCCTGCCCGTGCGCGGCGCGAGCCTTCTCGAACCCCGCCTGGACCGAGGCTTCGTCGGTGATGTCGACGTGGCAGAACAGGCCGCCGATCGCTTTCGCATGCGCTTCGCCCGCCTCGTCGTTGACGTCGAAGATCGCGACCTTGAAGCCTGCCTCCGACAGCGCCTCGGCGCTCGCCTTGCCGAGGCCCGAGGCCCCGCCCGTCACCACCGCCGCCAGGCCCGCTTCCAGCTTCATCTCGACTCTCCCGTTTCGTTTCGCCACTGGCCTAGCTTGTCATTTGCGGTTCGCAAGCGCGCAGCATAGGCACGGCGCCAACAGGGAGATTCTCGAGATGCCGTCAGCCTTCGTCCGCCACACCCTTGTGCTCGCCGCGCTCAGCACGGCATCCGCGCCGCTGCTGGCCAAGCCCGCCTCCAGCACCGCCGAATACCGCGCGCAGGGCGAGGCGCAGGCCGCCGCCCACCGCGCCGCCCCCAACCACGGCGAGAAGGCGAAGAACCTCATCATCTTCATCGGCGACGGGATGGGCGTCAGCACTATCACCGCGGGCCGCATCTGGCAGGGGCAGGCGGCGGGGCAAGACGGCGAATCGACGCAAACCGCGATGGACTCGCTTGACTACGCGGCGTTGGTGAAAACCTACTCGAACGACGCGCAGGTCTCCGACAGTGCGCCAACCGCGACCGCGTTCATGACCGGGGTCAAGGCCAACGCGGGCACGATCGACGTCGGCCCGGAATCGATCGAAGGCAACTGCGCCTCGTCCAAGGGGTTCGAGCTCACCTCGATCATCGCGCTGGCGCAGGACGCCGGGCTGGCGACGGGGGTGATCTCCACCGCGCGCCTGACGCACGCCACGCCGGCGGCCGCCTACGCCGCCACCCCGGGCCGCGACTGGGAATCGGACAAGGAGCTTCCCGCCGAGGCCGCCGCGCAAGGCTGCAAGGACATCGCCCGCCAGTTCATCGAAGGCCCGGTAGGCCCCAAGCTGCAGGTCGCGATCGGAGGGGGGCGGCAGATGTTCATGCCCGCCAATGCCGCCGACCCCGAGTATCCGGCCAAGTCCGGCAGCCGCAAGGACGGCCGCGATCTGATCGGCGAGTGGGCCGCCTCGCACCCTGGCGGCACATATGCCTGGAACGCCGCGCAGTTCGCTGCGTGGAATGCCGCCGGCAAGGGCCCGCTGCTCGGCCTGTTCGAGCCCAGCCACATGGAATACGAGGCCGACCGCGCGGCCGACCCCGCCGGCGAGCCATCGCTCGCCGACATGGTCGAGAAGGCGATCCGCCACCTGTCGCAGAGCAAGAAGGGCTACGTCCTCTACGTCGAGGGCGGACGGATCGACCACGCGCACCACGCCGGCAACGCGTACCGCGCGCTGGTCGACACCGCCGCGCTCGATGCCGCGATCGGCCGCGCGATGGGCATGGTCGATCTCGACAAGACGCTGATCGTCTCGACCGCCGATCACAGTCATACGCTGACGATCAGCGGCTACCCGCAGCGCGGCAATCCGATCCTCGATACCGTGCGCGAAGGCGGCAAGCCGGTGCTCGACAAGAACGGCAAGCAGTACACCACACTGGGCTACGCCAACGGATCAGGCGCGGTCACCGCCGGCGGCAAGGATCGGCCCGACCCCGCGACCGAGGACACCGACGATCACGATTACCGCCAGCAGGCGCTCGTCCCGCTGATCGCCGAGACCCACGGCGGCGAGGATGTCGCGGTGCGCGCCTCGGGCCCGGGCGCCGACCGCTTCCGCGGGACGATCGAGCAGCACACGATCTTCTACCTGATGCGCGACGCGCTGCTGGGCACGAAAGGCCGCAAGCGCTGACGCAAGCCTTCCTGTTCGCGCTGGCGAGCGTG